>NZ_SZPX01000001.1:300000-495379 GCF_005217605.1 Sulfurimonas crateris
GGGCGAATACATCTTTTATAAGCTCTGCGTCACTCTTGTAGTTGTAAGGCATCACCCCGCCGCTCTTTTTTAGAAGAGAGAGCACTTTTTCACATGAGATGTCCTTCTGTTTTGCTCCGCCTGCTTGAAGTTTCAGGTCAATAGAGCCATCTTTTCTTACGGTCTTGATATAGGCTTTTCTTCTGCTTCCTATCTCTATCGTCTCAAAGATCTCGTTATGGTAGATAAGCCCCTCATATCTCTCTTCTACAACACACTTAAAGCCAAGAGGAGTTCTTGCGATGATGAGTATATCGACCTCTTTGTTTGGGGCTAACCCTTTTACTCTTCTATCAAAAAAGTCGCCCAGCTTCTCGGTTCCGACAAGCCTGTGTGTCTTTTCGTCATATACGACTTTTAGAAATCTCTTATCTCCGATCTTGAACTTCTCTTTTTGAAACATATTGGGGACAAAGAGATCTTTTGCAAGTCCCCAATCAACAAATGCTCCAAAAGGGGCAACATCCACAACCTCGAACAGAGCATACTCATCAAGCATCGCTTTTGGTTTAAGAGTCGTTGCAATTAGTCTGTCCTCTGAGTCGGTATATAAAAATACCTCCAAAAGAGTCTCCTCTTGCATCTCATCGGTTACGTAAGCTTGCGGCAGGAGCACATCTTTTTCATCGAGTGCCGTTAAAAATATACCGTGGGGAGTGTGTCTGTCAACTTTGAGGCAGTTTATGCGTCCAAGTTCTAAATTTTGGTTCTGTTGCAATTTGTTTCCTTGTTATTCCGTCTGTCTCAAACATCTGTTTGAGAACTTTTTTGACATTATATCCTCTTTAGTATATCAAACGCTATGGGCATACAAATATTGTCATAATTATGGCAATCTTAAAAATATTCAGATCTCAAAAGTGCTAAGAATATAAACAGAGGAATTTGATATTATTTGAAAAATTTAGATAAAACAAGGAAAAAAATATGTTCAAGATCATTGTAGAAAAAGAGTGCAGCTGTTTTAAAAAAAGTGATATGGTAAACGGTTTGGAGATCGCTTCAAAAGATGGCGCTCTTTTAAAATCTATTGAGATGAGAGACACTATGAACGATGAGTTTTGCGGCAAGCACAGCTTTAAAGTTCAAGAAGTAGGAGATAGTTTTGTTATCGCTATGAGCGACTCAACTAGCAACGGATGCTGCGGCGGCGGATGCGGAAGTCACTAAGACTTCCCTCTAGCTACAATCTCTCGTTTATTAGCGAGAGGACCTCTTCTACGCTCAGAACTCTTCGGGTACTTACAACTTTGTTATCTATCACAAGTCCGGGAGTGCTAACTACCTGATACTTCATGATCTCCATGAGATCATCGACCTTTTCTATCTGAACGAACTTTCCGCTCTTTGCCACCGCCTCTTTTACAACCGCTTCTAGTGTTTTGCACTTTGCACAGCCTGTTCCTAAAATCTCAATTTTCATCTGCTATCCTTTTATAAAATTATGTTAAATAGATACCCGACAAGGAGTATCCCAAAGCCGACCACGCCAAAAAATATCGCAATGAGTTTAAGAGAGAGGACTCTTTTTAGTATCATTGCTTCTGGCAGACTAAGTGCCACAACCGCCATCATAAAGCTAAGAGCCGTTCCAAGAAGCATCCCTTTTTGCGTAAGTACTTCTACAAGCGGCAATATCCCCGCAGCGCTGCTGTACATCGGTATGCCCATGGCAACTCCTATTATAGGTGCGTACCAGGCATCACCGCCTGCATATTTGCTTATAAAGTCGGCTGGAACATAGCCGTGGATAAATGCGCCGATACCGACACCTACGATAACATAAAGATATATCTTTTTAAATATATCCTCCGTGTACTCCCACGCCTCTTTTGCTCTGTTTGAAAAGGTTATCTTCTCTTCATTAAAAGAGACTACATCTACGGGTTTTACTTCGATTAGAATCTCTTTTTCTAAGTTCATTGTGCCAATAATGAGTCCCGCGACAATAGCTATCAAAAGACCGACACCTACATAAAGCAGTGCGATCTTCCACCCAAAAAGCGAGAGAAGCAGAGCTATAACTACCGCATCGCTTAGGGGTGCAGAGATAAGGTAGCTAAATGTTACGCCAAGAGGGATCCTTGCCTGCAAAAATCCTAAAAACAGAGGAATGGCACTGCATGAACAAAATGGGGTAATGACGCCAAAAAGGGCTGCAAGAATATGCCCGGTTATCTTATGTTTGCCGCTTATATATGCTCTTGCCCTCTCTACGGGAAAGTAGCTTCTCAAAATTGTCACAAGGTAGATGATGAGTATGAGAAGTATAAATATCTTTATGGTATCGTAGATGAAAAAATGAACTGCCTCGCCCAGATGACTCTCTTTTGCAAGTCCAAAAATATCAAAGAGAGCCCATGAGCTTAGATCGTGTAACCACTCAAACATGCTTAGTTACACAACTCTTTTTTGACAACGCTAAGAAGCTCTTTTTCTATAAGAAGAAGTGTCTTTTCATACTCCTCTTCCGCTTTTCCGCTTGGGTCGTCAAACCCTACATGGATGGTTTTAACCGCTTTTGGAAACATAGGGCAGGTCTCTTTTGCGTGATCGCAGACCGTAACTACCAGATCAAACGCAGTATCTAAGACCGTCTCTATGACTTTTGAGTGATACTCATCCCTCCAGTAGCCGTAAGACTCCAAAAGCGCTTTTGCATGTGGATTTACAGCACCGCTTGCTTTTACGCCCGAGCTCTGTGCGATTAGACAATCACCAAGTTTTGCGTTTAGAAGCGCCTCCGCCATAATTGAGCGGCAGCTGTTTCCCGTACATAGGATCAATACATTTTTTTTACTCATAGTTTACACTCTCCTGTTTGTGATGATTTTTTTAACTTTGGAATTTCGATATCAAGATGTCTTATCTCTTGGAGTGCTTCGGTTCTAAAACGGTCAAGCGGAGAACGCACAGAGTAGTATGCCCAAGTGCCTTCTCTATCAACTCGCAGAAATCCTGCCTCTTTTAATATTTTGAGATGGCGAGATAGACGGGATTGGATCATATCCAGAGAATTTTGCAGATCGCAAACGCAAGTACGGCCATGCTCGTCCAAAAAGCGAAGTATGAGAACTCTTGTTTCGTCGTTTAACGCCGCGACACTTTTTAAAAATATATCCATACCGAACTCCTCATTGTTGAATTGCAAAATTGTAGCGAAATAATATCATTAAATCAATATATGTTGATATTTAGATTTAATTCTGCTATAGTTTTCTCTTTTAAAATATATAGGAGTCATATATGGCATTGGCGATGTTCGTTTTTTTGGTTACTCTGCTTTTCATCATCTGGCAGCCGCGCGGTTTGCAGATAGGCACGACGGCAGTTGTGGGAGCGGTTGTGGCTCTTGTTGTCGGGGTTGTAAGTTTTACGGATGTTATAAGTGTTGTAGATATTGTCTGGGATGCGACCTTGGCTTTTATCGGGATAATCCTTCTCTCTATGATACTAGATGAGATAGGTTTTTTCGAGTGGGCAGCTATAAAGATGGCAAAGCTCAGCGGCGGGAACGGGCACAAGATGTTTGTCTATATACTACTGCTTGGTGCAATAGTCGCGGCATTTTTTGCAAATGACGGCGCGGCGCTTATCTTGACTCCGATACTGTTAGCAAAGATGAAGTACCTAAAGATGAAGCCTTTGGCGATATTTGCCTTTTTGATGGCGGGCGGTTTTATCGGAGACAGCGCATCCAATCCGCTTGTTATCTCAAACCTTACAAACATTGTAACGGTAGGCTATTTTGATATCGGCTTTGTTGAGTATGCTAAAAATATGTTCTTGCCAAACCTGCTGAGTATTATCGCTTCCATCGCGGTCTTGTGGATATATTTTCGCAAAGATATACCTTTTACTATTGATGTCTCCACGCTCCCTGAGGCTTCATCGGTTATAAAGAACAAAACTATGTTCAAGATAAGCTGGTTTTTTCTAGCATTTTTGATGGCTGGCTACTTTATCGGTGACTATTACCATCTGCCTATCTCTCTTTTCGCACTAGGCGGCGCTCTTACTCTTTTGGTTATCGCAAACCACTACAAAGCTGTAAAACCTATTATGACTATAAAAGCCGCTCCTTGGCAGGTCGTGTGGTTTAGCATCGGTCTATATGTTGTCGTTTACGGCTTGAAAAATGAGGGTATGACCGATGTTATCGCCTCTTGGATAAGAGAGTTAAATACACATGGAGAGTTTATCGCCATAATAGGAACAGGATTTCTCTCGGCAGTTGTAAGCTCGGTTATGAACAATATGCCGACAATCATGATTATGGACATAGCGATAGATCAGGTAGGCTACATCGGAAATGAAGCACTTGTCTATGCAAATATCCTAGGCTCAAACCTTGGTCCTAAAATGACGCCGATAGGCTCGCTTGCAACTCTTTTATGGCTGCATGTGCTTGCTAAAAAGGGAGTAAAAATTGGGTGGGGCGAATATATGAAAGTAGGGCTAGTTATAACTCCGCCTGTGCTTTTTGTAGCACTTTTGGGCCTTGTGTAGAGGCTCTACTCGTCGTAAATATAGAGCTTGTTGTATCTGATGATCTTAGTCAGGTCTTCGCTGTACTGTTCGCCTATCTCTGAGTAGTTCTCTAGCTTCTCAACTAGCAGATAAGGGTCGTCCGTCTGCATCTTAAGCTCTCTGAAATCTTTGTAGGCTTTGGAGCGGGCAAGTGTTTTGTAGTAGTCTCTGATAGAGTCCTCTATGCTTGAGTACTTTTTCAGCCAGATCACTCTCTTGCCTCTCTGCTCGGAAGCCGCAATTCTCGGACCTTTTTTATTTACAGCCCACATGCCGTAGAGGTTGTTCGCCTCTTTAAAAAAGCGTGACTCCGCCCATGCGCTCTCCATTGCCGCCTGAGCTATGGCAATGCTTTTTGGATGAGGTTTAAGAGCCATCAGAAGAGCTTCGTCACTCTCTACTTTATATGTCTCTTTTAACTGAGAGATCTTATCTTTATATGCCGGGTTTGTAATGTTTTTGGAGATCTCGTTGTACTGCTCTTCAAGCTCTGCGTAAACTCTGTCTATGGCAGGAATGACAAGGTTGCCGAACTCTCTCTTTTTCTCACTTACCGAGAGCATGCTCTGTTGCGGCGCCTCTTCAACCTTATGCAGAACCATTGTGTTTGGTTCAGGCTCTTTTTTTATAAACATCGTATCGTAGAGAGCGAACAATATAAGAGATGCTATATAGATAAATAGCAGATTGTCGGATAAAAACTTCATATTAAAAACTCCATCTCTAGTTTTTTTGTATAGGCTGCGAGCATCGCTCTCTCAAAGTCGTTGTTTGTCGAGTACTGGTAACCAAACGCTTCCTTCCACATCTCATGCTCTTCCATGCAGAGATAGAAAAAGACCTCTTTGTGCCAAGGAACAAAGCTATTATAGGCGTGTCTGAACATATCCACCTTTGTTTCAAACGGGTAGGAGCTTTTGCCGCTTGCATCGACAAGAGGCATCTGGGTGATCTTGCTTCTAAAATCCCTCTCGCGAAGCTGTTTGATAACAGGCTTTATAAATGTCAGCGTGCCAAAACTCACAAGTGCCACTTCGTGCGCCTTAAACTCTCTAAGAAGTCTTGCGTAAACTTCGCCGTACTCGCCGAGATAGTTCTCATACTCCACAATCGGGTGAAAATGAAAACCGACCTTAACGCCTTTGTCTGCCACTCTTCTTGCGGCTCTGATCCTTTTATCCAAAGAGGCGGTAAGATGCTCCTCGTTTTGGATGATGGTAGGCGTGTTAAGCGACCATGTACAGAGTATATTTTTAGGGACATCGTTTTCTAAAAAGTATTTTATATTATCTGATTTTGTCTTAAATTCCAAAATCACATTTGGGTTCTGCGAAGCAAAATCAAAGAGCGCATCCAAGACACCCTCTCTGTTTCCCCATAAAAGCGAGTCCGAAGATTGACCGGTACCTATGTGGTAGGTTCTGTTCTTGTCAAGTTGAAGGTTTTTTAGTTTTGTCGCAAATGAGCTGTCAAAAGTTATGGTATCTTGGTTGTAAAAGGATTGTATAGAGCAGTAAGAGCAGTCAAATCCGCAGCTCTCGACCGCATCAAGAGTTAGAAGATTGCAGCATCTTGTCTTTTCGCTCGCCACAGGGCAGAGCCCAAGCCCAAACCCATCTTTTGCTTCGGTTTTGAAGGTGAACTTCTGTTCATCTCTCTGGTTTTTAAGCTCGAAACCGTTGTAGGAGTTGGGCTTATTGCGCAGCTCTTCGTACGCCTTTTTAAGCCTTGAGAAAACAACTTTTTTTTGCGAGTGCTCCGGAAAAATCTCCATAATACTCTTCTCATTCCACATCTCAAGATCTCTTGCGATGTCGATTATCTGCCTAATCTCTTGATGAGAAAATCTGTGCAGATGGGCTTTTAAGCGTATAAACTCCTGTTCACTTTGCGAGAGTTTATGGAAAAAACTGTTTTGTATGCTCGCTTGAAATTTATCTTCATATTTATTCATGGGCGGAATTTTATCTAATTTCTTGGAATTTTTATGTTTACTATCGTTCCTTTATTTTTAATGCTTTTTATTTCTATAGTGTAGTTGTGAATATCTAAAATCATCTTGACGATAGAGAGACCTAGACCCGTACCGCCGTCTTTGCGGGAGCGGGCTTTATCTGCTCTGTAAAATCTCTCAAAAATAAAAGGCAAATCTTCTTTGTCTATGCCATATCCGTTATCTCTGATTGTAATTATGTACTCCTTGTTATTTTCACTTAAAGAGATATAAATATATGAACTTTTTGGGCTGTAAATAACAGCATTTCTAAGAAGATTGTTTATTGCTATTTTTAAGAGTATCTCATTTGCATGGATTGTTAGGGGAATAATATTTTCTACTTCTACATGAATATCTTTTACTGCGGCAAATTTTTTCATCTGCGTAACTGAATCGGTTACTAATTCATCTAGATATAGTTCATCAAAACTGTTATGAAGTTCAGTCGTATCTTTCTTGGAAAGAAAGAGTAGTTGCTCAATCATATTTTGTATGCTGATACCCTCTTGAAGGATGCTCTTTAGAACCTCTTTATACTCCTGTATCTCTCTATCTTGTTTAAGCGCTACCTCGATCTCCCCGCGTATAACCGTCAAGGGTGTTTTAAGCTCATGTGAAGCATTGTTGCTAAAATCCGTTATTTTATTAAAAGAGCTTTCAAGATTGTTTAAGAGTTGATTAAAAGTTGCTACAAGATCTTTGATCTCAGTTGGAATCTTGTTTGTGCTTACTCGGCTTGAGAGATTGTTCGCCGATATTGATTTTACCGAGTAGATAACCTCTTTTACCGGTGAAAGAGTCCTGTTTATAAGCATATTTGCGATAATCAAGAATACTATTAAAAGAATTGGCGTTGCGATTATCAAACCGAAATAGAGTTGTTTTAAGTATGGCGAATCCATATTTTTTTCAATGGCAAGTTGTATAAAAACCCTAGTTTCTTCTTTGTCAAATATCAGCATAGAACTAACACGGTAAGAGCCTTTGTCAAAATAGTATATGCTGCCTTGATGTCCTATCTCATTTAAGGGTATGTTAAAAAGCCACTTGTATTCTTTGGAAGAGGTAGTTTCATAAACTATTTTTTTGCTTTTTTTGCCGTAGTAGATGATTTTTACAAATAGCGGCTCGATTGAAAATTCATCTATAAGCTCGTCTGCTATATCTTTTGCATTTTCATAACTATCTTTTTTAAAGTCCGGGATAACATCTATAGATATCATCTTGAGCTCTGCATCTGTTGTGTTTAAAACACCTTTTTTGGCAGTACTGTAGATGAATACACCATAAACAGAGAGGACTATTATATTTATGATGAAAAAATAAAAGAGTAGTTTTAGCTTTAGGCTCTTAAACATTTTCATCACTTAGTATATAACCTAAACCGCGCACAGTGTGAATAAGTTTTAAATTAAAATCTTTGTCTATTTTATTTCGCAGTCTGTAGATGTAAACATTTATTATGTTGCTCATGCTCTCTTGTGCCATATCACTTATATTCTCTTTTATAATGGTTTCAGTTAGTAGTTTTTTGCTGTTTCTTGCTAAAAACTCAAGCAACGCATACTCTTTTGCAGTAAGATTTATCTTCTTGCCGGTGCGTTTTACCTCACGTTTCGCAGTGTCTATGGTTAAATCGGCTATGCTGATCGTGCTTGAAGTTGTTGAGGAGTTTCTTAACTTAACGCGTATTCTTGCAAGAAGCTCCTCAAACGCAAAAGGCTTTGTTATGTAGTCATTTGCACCGCTGTCAAGACCTTTGACTTTTTCTTTGAGTTCATCTCTGGCAGTAAGCATAATGATGGGAGTTGTTATGTTTTTTGCTCTTATATTTCTGCAGACATCCATTCCGCTAAGGCCATGTATCATCAAGTCAAGCAAAACGATATCGTAACTATTTGTCTCTATCATATAAATAGCTTCATATCCGTTCTCGGTAACATCTACGCTGTAAGACTCTTCTTGTAACCCCTTTTTTATAAAAGAGGCTATTTTTTCATCATCTTCTACAACTAAAATCCGCATATTTATATAACCCTCATCAAAATAACCGCCCATGTCACTGCAAAGACGATTATGCTTAAAAAAACTATGCTACTGCCAACATCTTTTGCACGACCTGCCATGTGGTGATGCTCAAGCGTTACCAAGTCAACAACTCTCTCAATAGCGCTGTTGATTGTTTCTGCAATCAGCATACCGCCAAGAGAGATAAACATCAATAGTTTATGCGCCAGAGGGAGTTCTAAAAAAAACAGCACGGGCAGTAAAACAGTACTTAGAAGAAGCTCGATTTTAAAGGATTTTTCTGTTTTCACTATATCTTTTAGACCCTTTAACGCATAAGTTGTATTTTTAAAAAAACTGTATTTCGGTTGGTTTCTCAATTTCTCTCCTCTATCTATAGAGTTTTTTATTGTACATGTAATCAAGCGCTACTACAAAAGCTAAAGCATCTTTTTCCAACTCTTCATCACTTTTTATTGGAGTTAGATGATTTTTTTTATCCAGATATGTTTTTGGATTTTTATATAAAAATGTAAGCGGTTTTTGCCCCGGCCTTACAATCGCTACTCTGTCATCTACCCTTAGGGCATAAGATGTATGGAACTGCATCAAAGAGATATTTTGTTTCTCATCACTAAAAATTGAGTGTCCCATAATTGGGTACTTCAAATCCAAACCTATTAAATCAAGTGCAGTTGCCAGTACATCGGGCTGAGTCGTTATTTTATCATAAATCATAGGTTCAACATCTCCTCCTAGTATAATCGCGGGAATATGAAACATGTCAACGGGAACCATATCATCTCCGTAAACTCTTACATTGTGATCAGCTACGATAACAAATACCGTATCTTTGTAATAAGGCTCTTTTTTTGCAAGTGCTATAAACCTGCCGATTGCATGATCCGCATATTTGATGGCATTTTTTACGCTGTTTTGCGGAACATCTTTTACAAGTTCAATCTTCTCACATGGAAATTCAAAGGGAGAGTGGTTTGATTGTGAAAACATAACCGTTGCAAATTTTTGCCCTTTTGCATGTAGCTTTTTAAACTCTTCATTTGCTTTTACCACTAAATCTTCGTCGCAAACTCCCCAGGGAGCGACGAAGGTTGGATTTTCAAATTTGCTCTGATCTATTGTCTCATCAAATCCGTTACCGCTGTACCATCCTTGCATATTGTCAAATCTGCTCTCTCCGCCGTAAATAAATGAAGTGTAATATCCAAACGGTTTAAGAGCCGAAGCTATAGTAAAAAAATCTTTTTGAGATCTGTTTCTCTTTAACACGCCTACCCCCGGAACAGCAAGATTTCCTGCACTTACACCGGCAAGCCCTCTAACGCTTCTTGTTCCGTTTGAGTATAAATCTTTAAATAAAATTGCTTCTTTGCTTAGTCTGTTAAAATTTGGCGTTATTCCATCTTCACCGCCTACTGCATTTACAAATTGGTATCCCATACTCTCTTGAACAAAAATAACTAGATTTTTAGGTTTATCACTCTTAAAATGAGTTTTTTCGATTCTTGAGAAAACAGATTTCTTATCATCGCTCTTAATATCAAGTCTTTTTTTAACTCGTGCCAAAGCTTCTTTTATATCCATTTTTCCATACTGTTTAACTTCACCGCCCTCATGTACGGCATTGCTGTAGATGGCATAACTTATGCTGTGAAGCGAGTTTTTTGTTATCTCGTTTACCATTCTGTTTGTCGAGAACATGGCATCTGATATATTAGCCCCTCTATGTCCAAATGATGAGCGAACACCTATGAACAGCAGTGCCAAGATAGGTAAAAATATTGCAATTCTTTTTATATAAGAAGTCTCAAATAGTTTTAAAAAATCATCTTTTACATGTTTTAGATAAAAGTATACAAACACCCCTATCATCATAAAGGCTATAAGCAGTTCTGCCTTATAGTCTGCAAATATCATCGCAAAAACTTCTTTGGGGTATATCAGATACTCAACAAAGAGATAATTCGGTCTTACATCGTACTGTGCTATAAAAGGAAATGTTGCATTCTCTATGTATATTGCAAGTGAAAATATCACTAAAAAGTAATACCTTAAAAAACTATTTGCAATATGTTTAAGTTTTACGGGAGTAAAAGATAGAACTATAAGAGGGATAACCAAAAGTATAGAAGCTGTAATAGTATCCATTCTCAAACCGTATATAAATGTCAGCCAGTAATCAACACCGCTGTTTTTAAAATTGTCGAAATATAGGATAAATAAAAACAGTCTTCCTATAAAAAATATAAATATCAAAAGTAAGTAGTACTTAAATAGTTTTTTTAACATGTGTGTTTTGCCTTTGTCTGTTTTAGAGCAGAAAGATATAGTTTTTTCATTACATCGATATGAACTTAAAATGAATTTTTGTTCATATTTAAGATGAAAAAAACTTCATCTTTTTTTCATTCCTGCTTCATATCTTTTTTTTAATATTTCGTAAATTTTTATTAAAGGATATTGCTTATGAAAGAAAACAGAGCAAATAGGTATAGTTTCATAAATCTGATTTTTTGGCTTTTTTTAATTATTTCGGCTATTACAAGAACAGTGCTTTTGGTTAAATCTATCGATACAATAGAGCTCTCTTTTGTGGAGATTGCAAAAATATATCTGATCGGGGCGTTTTATGATTTTGTAAGTGCCGGTTATCTGGTTATCCCTTTTGTGCTTTATCTCTTTTTTATGCCACAAAAGTTTTTTAGCCATACTGCTCATCGTTACGTTACCTACGCGTTTACATATATTTTACTTTTCGGAGCCGTTTTTTTGGCATTTAGCGAATGGTTTTTCTGGGAGGAGTTTAGCGTTAGGTTTAATTTTATTGCAGTTGATTATCTGGTCTATACAAAGGAGGTAATAGGAAATATACGAGAGTCATATCCTATGGGTATACTGCTCAGTGTTATAACAGCTATCTCGGGAGTGGTTTTTTATGTTCTTTATAAGCTTGATTATATTGAAGATATTTTAAATACCAAAAGCACTATCAAACAGCGTCTAAAGCCAACATTTATCTACCTTTTAATTCCGGCTATCTCTTTTGCTTCCGTTACTGATAATTTTTCAAAAATCTCCAAAAACCAATATAACAATGAACTTACTAAATCCGGTTTGTACTCTCTTCTTGCGGCGTTTAGAAACAATATGCTTGATTATGATAAGTTTTATATAACTGATAAAGAGGAGAGCGTATTGGCAAACCTGAAAAAAGAGATAGACAGCAATAGCTCTGCTTTTTTAAATTCAAATGATATAACAAGAGATATAATCAAGTCGGGTGAAGAGAAGGATTATAATATCGTGATGATAGTTGTTGAGAGTTTGAGCGGCAAATTTCTCAAAGCATTAGGCGCAGAAAAAGAGCTGACTCCAAACTTGGATTCTTTGGCAAACGAAAGTCTATTTTTTACCAATTATTATGCAACCGGTACACGAACGGTTAGAGGAATGGAAGCGATTACTCTATCGGTGCCGCCCACACCCGGACGTTCAATAGTCAAACGACCAGATAACCACAACATGTTCTCAAGCGGATTTATTTTTAAAAACAAAGGATATGAGACAAAGTTTATATACGGCGGGCACGGCTATTTTGACAATATGAATGAATTTTTTTCAAATAACGGATTTGATATTGTCGATAGAACAGATTTTAGCGATGAGGAGGATACTTTTCATACTGTTTGGGGAGTTTGCGATGAGGATTTGTTAAACAAGACTTTAAAAGAGGCTGACTCCTCATACAAAGCCCATAAACCTTTTATGAGCTTTGTTATGACGACATCAAATCACAGACCTTATGATTATCCTGATGGGAAAATTGATATTCCCTCTCATACAGGAAGAGACGGAGCCGTTAAATACATGGATTATGCTATCGGGGAGTTTATGAAAAAAGCAAAAGATAAGCCATGGTTTAAAAATACTATTTTTGTAATTGTTGCGGACCACTGCTCTACAAGTGCAGGAAAAACAGAGATCCCTCTTGATAAATATCGTATTCCGATGATAGTATATGCGCCCGAGATATTAAAAGCTCAAGTTGTCGATAAAGTTGCAAGTCAAATTGACATAATGCCTACTCTGTTTAGTGTGCTAAACTGGTCATATAAAAGCAAGTTTTACGGTAGTGATATTTTAAGTCCATCTTTTAAAGAACGAGCGTTAATCGGTACCTACCAAAAACTTGGACTTTATAAAGAGAACAAACTTGTTGTTTTGTCTCCTGCAAAAAAGATTAAAAGTTATGAGGTTGTTGAACAAGACTTATATGACACAAAGTACAAAGAGATTCAAATAGACAGAAATCTTGAAGCAGAGATAGTGAGCTATTATCAAGGAGCGAGTACTCTTCACAAAAAAAGGCTAGACAGATATGAGTGGCAATAGGCAAATTATAGTTACAATATTTTGCCTTTTTGCTCTTTTTCTTCTTTTTGAGTTTACAAATATAGATGTATTTGTGCAAGAGTTTTTTTATGATGAGGTTATACAAAAATGGCTTTTATCGCATCAAAAAGGAAGTTTGTTAGATACACTTTTTTATACGGGCATTAAAAAAGTAATTATAGTTTTTGGAGTTTTTATTTTATTTTTGTATCTGTACTCCTTTAAAGATTCTGTACAGACTTTAAAAGAGTACAGAAGAGGATTGTTGACAGTATGGCTGAGTATAGCAGTTGTTCCCCTCGTTGTCGGAGCCTTAAAAGCGATCTCAAATGTGCCTTGTCCATGTGACTTTGAACATTTTGGAGGAGGCTATCCATACATAAGAGTCCTTGATGCGATGCCACAAGAGATTGTAAAAAAATTCAAGTGTTATCCTGCCGGTCATGCAAGCGGTGGTTTTGCTCTTATGTCGCTATTTTTTCTTTTTAAAGAGCCAAAAAATAGATATATTGCTCTTGTTACGGCAATTACAATCGGCTGGAGTATGGGATTGTATAAAATGTTAATAGGACATCATTACTTAAGTCACACTGTAATAACTATGGTTTTAGCATGGCTTTTGATATTGCTGATCTATAAAATTGTAAAATAAATATTGCATTTTGAAATATTATTTCGCAACAAATATTTTTTTAATTACAATAGTAGTTAAAAAAGGCATAGGATGATCTTAGGCAGATGCCCATATTGTGAGGATGGTTCCATTGAGGTGCGTGACAAAGAGGTTTGCGGTAAAAAGGTTAAGCTCTATGCCTGTAGCAACGCTCACTGGAAAACCGAGGATGGCGAGATGTTCGAGCTTAGAGATGATGCTTCGTGTGACTTTCGTATCTGGCAGAACTCACTTGCAAAATATGGAAAGTGGCTTACATATAAAGAGGTAAGAGAGCTTTTGGAAAACGAGGCTATTGAAGTTGAGCTTCTTAGCAAAAAATACGGCAAAAAGATCTACTACAACAAGCAGATAGTCTTAAATCCAGAGTACGGAGTGAGTGTTTTGTGGGATTAAGCTGTAGTAAAAAAGAGTAAAAGTAGATAATCTTATATAAAACATAATGCTTTAATAAATCTTTTACATTTATTTGTGTATAATCCTCATCCGCTTTGCTGTTTTGACATTACAGTTGAGTATTTTTACCTATGTAGAGATATATAGATAAAAGTATTGGCAAGCAGATATAGATGCTTGCCTAAATGCAGCAAAGAATTAAATACAGGAGACTTTCAATGAAAGTACGCGCTTCAGTAAAGAAGATGTGTGATGACTGTAAAGTTATCAAACGCAAAGGCATTGTTAGAGTAATCTGCAAAGTCAAAAAACATAAACAGAGACAAGGATAATCATGGCTCGTATTTCTGGTGTTGATTTACCTAAAAAGAAAAGAATTGAGTATGGTCTAACATACGTGTACGGTATAGGTCTTCATGCTTCTCGCAAGATCCTAGATGCTACTGGTATAGACTATAACAAAAGAGTTTACGAACTTAGCGAAGATGATGTTGCTGCGATCACAAAAGAGATCCGTGCAAATCACATTGTTGAAGGTGATCTTCGTAAGCAAGTTGCAATGGACATTAAAGCACTTATGGACCTAGGTTCATACAGAGGTCTTCGTCACCGTCGTGGTCTTCCATGTCGTGGTCAAAAAACTAAGACAAATGCGCGTACTCGTAAGGGTAAACGTAAAACTGTCGGCGCAGCATAAGGATTAACAGATGGCAAAAAGAAAAGCTGTTAGAAAAAAAGTAGTAAAGAAAAATATTGCACGTGGTATCTGCCACATCTCTGCATCATTTAACAATACACTTGTAACTATTACAGACGAAATGGGCAACATGATCGCTTGGAGCTCTGCAGGTAGTCTTGGTTTTAAAGGTAGCAAAAAATCTACTCCGTTCGCGGCTCAGGCAGCTGTTGAAGCAGCAGTAGAGAAAGCTCAAGTACATGGTATTAAAGAACTTGGTATTAAAGTTCAAGGTCCAGGTTCAGGTCGTGAAACAGCAACTAAAGCTGTTGGTTCAATAGAGGGTATCCGTGTTACATTCATGAAAGATGTTACACCTTTACCACACAATGGTTGTCGCGCACCTAAGCGCCGTAGAGTTTAAGGAGATTACTGATGGCAAGATATAGAGGTCCAGTAGAAAAAATCGAAAGAAGATTTGGAGTTAGCCTTAACCTAAAAGGGGAGCGTCGTTTAGCAGGTAAGTCTGCATTAGAGAAACGTCCTTATGCTCCGGGTCAACATGGTCAGCGTCGTAAAAAAGTATCTGAATACGGTTTACAGTTAAATGAAAAGCAAAAAGCAAAATTCATGTACGGTGTTTCTGAGAAGCAATTCCGCGCACTATTCGTTGAAGCTAAAAGAAGAGAAGGAAACACGGGTACAAACCTTGTTACTTTGATCGAGCAGAGATTAGACAACGTTGTTTACAGAATGGGATTTGCATCAACTCGTCGTTTTGCACGCCAGCTTGTAACACACGGTCACATCCTAGTAGATGGCAAGAAATTAGATATTCCTTCTTACCGTGTAAGACCTGGACAAAAAATTGAAGTTCGTGAGAGCAGCAAAAACAACTCTCAGATCGTTCGTGCTTTAGAGCTTACAAACCAGACTGGTTTAGCTCCATGGGTTGATATCGATGCTGATAAAAAATTCGGTATCTTTACTCGTCTTCCAGAGCGTGAAGAAGTTGTTATACCTGTAGAAGAGCGTTTAATCGTTGAGCTTTACTCGAAATAATAGTTAAAAATATAAAAGGCGTAAGAGACATGAAAAAGATTAAAACTACTCCACTTGCTCCTCAAGAGTTTGAGGTAGAGCAGATTAGTGAGAATGAAGCTAATATAATGGCGTATCCTTTTGAGACTGGATATGCTATATCTTTAGCTCATCCACTTCGCCGTTTTTTGTTAAGCAGCTCGGTAGGTTATGCACCGGTAGCTATTAAAATTGAAGGTGCTAAGCACGAGTTTGACTCAGTGCGCGGTATGCTTGAAGATATCTCAGATTTTATTTTAAATCTAAAAGAGATCAGATTTAAGCTACTTGGTGATGCTACAGAGGCAGAAGTTAATTACAGCTTTGCAGGTCCTTGTACTATTAAAGGCGGCGACCTTACAAATAGCGAAGTGGAAGTAGTAACACCGGAGTTTCATTTAGCAACTCTAAATGAGGATTCAGTGCTTAACTTTAAGATCAAAATCGCACAAGGTATCGGTTATGTTGCTAGTGAGGATACTCATGATGGACTAGACGAAGGATACATCGCTTTAGATGCATACTTCACTCCTGTTCGCAGCGCGACTTACAAAATAGAGAACGTACTGGTAGAAGATAACCCTAACTTTGAGAGAGTTGTAATGAACATTAGAACTGACGGACAAATTTCTCCGTTGGACGCGTTTAGAAACTCACTTGAAGTTATGTATGCTCAACTAGCTGTATTTAATAGCGAAATTAGCGTTAAATCTCCGACTACTATTGAGAGAACTGAAGAGAGCCCGGACCTTAAAAAACTAACTATGCATATTGATAACTTAGGTTTGAGTGCAAGAAGTTTCAACTGTCTTGACCGCTCGAACATCAAACTTATAGGTGAAATAGCGTTGATGAGCACAAATGACCTCAAAAACGTAAAGAACCTTGGTAAAAAGTCATATGATGAGATCGTTGAAAAACTTCAAGAGTTTGGATATGAAGTTGGAGGCGATCTTTCAGATGAGATCGTTAGTGGATTAAAAAAGAAAATCGAAGCTTTATAAGCTTTTAAAAAGAGGAATTATAGATGAGACATCGTCATGGATACCGTAAACTAGGTCGTACAAGCTCACACCGTGCTGCTTTACTTAAGAACCTAAGTATTTCGTTAATTGAACATGGTAAAATTGAAACTACTGTTATGAAAGCAAAAGAGTTACGCTCTTATATTGAAAAACTTATTACTGCTGCAGGTAAAGGTGATTCAAATGCTCATAAAGCAGTATTTGCGGCGCTTCAAAGTAAAGAAGCAACTAAAACTTTAGTAAATGAGATAGCTCCTAAGTATGTTGATCGCCCGGGAGGATACACTAGAATCACTAGAACTCGTATCCGCCGTGGTGATGCTACTACTATGGCATTCATCGAGCTTGTTTAATTAAGTACACAAAAGGAACAAAGTCCCTTTTGCTACGCTAACGCTGAGTTTTACCCACAGGGCATAAAGACTCGGCGTCAAGCCCACGCACAGCAAAGCCGTGCTTTTTAGCCCTTTCATATACATAATAAAACTTCCCAATTCTAAAATACTTTAATAAAAAGTGAGACATTATGAGTAATTTTGCATTTGGAACTTATAGAATAAGTGATATAAATCCTCAGCATATAGAAGCCCTAAAAGAGGCTATAGAATCCGGCATAACGATGATAGACACATCTTCAAACTATATGGACGGCGGCGCAGAACGCGCTATTGCAGTTGCCCTTAGAGAGTTCGACGAAGATAAAAAAGATGAAGTTGAGATCGTAAGCAAGTTTGGTTATATTCAGGGCTCAAACCTCAAAGAGTATAAAGAGAACCCTTCTGAAGATGAAGTCGTAAAGTATAGCGAGGAGTGTTACCACTCTATCTCAAAATCATTTATGCATGAGCAGCTAAGCGCTTCACTAGAGCGCCTGGAGATGGAGAAAATAGGCTGCTACCTTATCCACAATCCTGAATACTATATTTTAGATGCTATCAACAGAGGCACTCCAAAAGATGAGCGTCTTGATGAGATGTACAAAAGATTGCAAGAGGCTTTTGTAGGACTAGAAGAGGAAGTAAAAAGCGGCAGAATCGGCTCTTACGGCATCAGTTCAAACAGCTTTTCACTTCCGCATACCAGTGATGAGTTTTTACCTTATGAAGATCTGCTCACACTCGCCTACAATGCGGCTATGATAGTCGGAAACAGAACTCACAGCTTTGCGACCATAGAGCTTCCTATAAATCTCTTAGAGAGAGAGGGGCTTAAGTGTGCTTCTTGGGCAAAAGAGAACGGTCTTAGAGTTTTGGCAAACAGACCTCTAAACGCAAAACATAACGAGATGATGTTTCGTTTGGCAGATTACGATGAGAGCAAGGATTACTACACATACTTCAATGAGCTGATGGAAGTCTCCGACAATGAAGCGCTAGAGCCTCTGTACAATCTTTTAGAGCAGTTGGATGCTACCAAGCACAAATTTGGATGGATAGGCGACTATGATGTTTTTCTATTTGCGCAGATCATCCCTCATATTAAAAAAGTCCTTCAAAAGATAGATGAGGAGAACAGCAAAACATTGGTGGAGTTTATTGATCTTTATCTTGGCGAATACAGAAAGATGGTCGCTTACGAGTGCTCAAAAAGAACCAGAGTTGAGTTAAAAGAGTTCTTTAAAGAGTGCAGTGGCTCGATGCAGGAGTGCGCATTGAACTATTTAAGAAACAATGAAAATGTCGATTATATTCTTGTTGGTATGAGAAGACCTTCATATGTGTATGAAATTCTTTCTTTGGATAGATAGCTTCTATTTTTTATGACTTGTTAAGCAATATTTGCATATCTTATGAAAACAATAAAAGATATAAATTATGAAGGATGGGCATGATACCATTTACAGATGAAGAGTTGATGAATCCGGTAAAGAATGTTATAGATAAGGTTCGTCCATCTTTAGCCCTTGACGGCGGAGATATAGAGTTTATAACAGTTAAAAACTCAAAAGTCTACATACAACTAAGAGGCGCATGCGTTGGATGTGCCAGCAGCGGTACTACTTTGAAGTATGGCGTAGAGAGACAGTTGAAAATGGATATTCATCCCGAACTAACGGTAATAAATGTGCCGATCGGCATGGAAAACGATATAGATAATTTATAAATATATTAAAGGAGAGAAGATGGCAATAAGTAAACATAAAATATTATCGCAAGCTAAAGATAGTTTCTCCAAATCAGATTATAAAAATGCGTTGGAGAAGTTTGCAGCAGTACTGCAAAATTTTCCAAATTCAAAAGAGGCTTACAACGGTGTTATACTCGCAGAGATGGCGCTAAGCGGAGAGGGCGGTGCAGAGGCTCTTTTTGATTATTATGAGATTTTAAAAGAGGAAGACAAAGAGCAGGCAGACATCATTAT
This sequence comes from Sulfurimonas crateris, assembly GCF_005217605.1. Classification (NCBI taxonomy): domain Bacteria; kingdom Pseudomonadati; phylum Campylobacterota; class Epsilonproteobacteria; order Campylobacterales; family Sulfurimonadaceae; genus Sulfurimonas; species Sulfurimonas crateris. Next base: position 319,197 of record NZ_SZPX01000001.1, read on the forward strand.
GAGCGATATCTTGCAAAATATGGACGGCTCAATGGAGAAGCTCAGTGAAGTCTTCGCACAGCCTATCCGCGACAGAATAGAGTTTGAAGACGGTATTTTGTATAAAGATTTTAAAGCGTTGATAGACTCTGGAGAGAGCTTTAAAGAGACTTTTGAGAACATCATGTTCTCTACAAGAGTCATCATCACCCAAAAAGAGGATTTTGCAGACTTCTTGGATAGTCTAATAGAGCACGGTTTTGCAGAGATGGCTTTGACATACTTGGAAAATGCTCTAAGCGTTTACCCGAGTGATGCACTCCTTAAAAAACTGCTTAAAAAGCTGGCAAAGGGCAAAAAAGTTGAAAATTGAACTACCTGAAGAGGAGTTTAGGTATATAACCGAAAATTCACTAGAGTGTGACAAAGAGACGGCGTTTGTTCTGAGTGCTCAAAATGAGAAGTACCTCCAAGACGCAAAAGAGAGAGGTGCTCACTCGATCATAAGCATAAAAGATGTTGCTAAACTCTTCGGCGTAGACAATATAAAAATTGTCGGCATTACCGGAACAAACGGCAAGACGACAACTGCAAGTGCAATCTACTCATTTTTACTAGACCTCGGTTACAAGGCTGCAATGCAGGGAACTCGCGGTTTTTTTATGAACGATGAGCTTATCGAGGGCAAGAGTTTGACAACGCCCTCGGTTCTAAATACATACAAACATATCTACCAAGCCGTAGCGGCTGGATGCGACTTTTTTGTAATGGAAGTAAGCTCTCATGCGATCGCTCAAAAAAGAGTTGAAGGGCTAAACTTTGAACTTAAAATTTTAACAAATATCACTCAAGACCACTTAGACTACCACAAGACCATAGGCGAATATATAGCCGTAAAAAACAGCTTTTTTCAAGATGACTGTAAAAAACTTATAAACAAAGATGAGACAAAAGCGTCGTTCAATGTCAAGAACACATTTACATACGGTATTGAGAATTCAGCGACTTACAGACTTATAGCGTACTCGCTTAACAATGCTACAAGCGGGATCATCCAAAATATAAAAGATGTAGTTCCCTTTACAGCATCTCTGCATGGGTTTTTCAACCTCTACAATCTTATGGCTGCCATTGCGGCAACCCATATCTTAACAGGTAAGAAGCTTGAAGAGGTCTGTGAGGTCGTGGACAATTTTGCAGGCGTGAGCGGCAGAATGGAGCAGGTAAGCGAAGTTCCAAATGTCATAGTAGATTTTGCGCATACGCCAGACGGCATACAGCAGGTACTCAATGCACTAAAAGAGAAAGAGCTTTTAGTTGTCTTTGGAGCAGGCGGAGACAGAGACAGAAGCAAAAGACCTCTAATGGGAAAAGTTGCTGCAAGCTTGGCAAAAAAGCTCTATATTACAAGTGATAATCCTAGAAATGAAGATCCTCAGGCGATAGTAGATGATATTTTAGAGGGTATTGAAGACAGAAGTATTGCCAGCGTTGAGCTAAACAGAAAAAAAGCTATAAAGATGGCGCTTGATGAGCAGCAAGAGGATGAAGTGGTAGTTATCCTTGGAAAAGGGGATGAATCTTTTCAGATAATCTACGATGAAAAATTCCCTTTTGATGACAGGGAAGTAGTAAGAGAGTTACTAAAAATAAGTTAAATCCTTAAATAAAAAAACTTATTTTTGAGCATTAATATTTATGAGATAATTTTTGCTATAATTGCGAAAAATATTAAGGACGGGACTTATGGGAATTCCTCAACCGGCATTTTACATATTTAAATGTGAACAATCTGCTCCTCCGGGCATGCCTAAACCATCATGCGTAACACCGCAGACACAGGATCTGTTTCAGCATTTGGCACAGAAATTGATGAAAGAGGGCATAATGGGAACGGTACAGCCTATACGTACATCATGTCTAAACCGCTGTACTTCAGGTCCGGTTATGTTGGTAGAGCCTGGACATTTTATGTATGCAGCGCTTACTAAAGAGAAAATTGATAGAATTATAGAAGAACACATCGTCGGTGGCAAAGTGGTTGAAGAGTTTTTGATCAGTTCCGAAGTGTGGGACGAACCGATATCGCCGTGCGATATGAAAAAACAGATGGGAATGTAAAAAATGACAATTGAGATGTTGTACAGCAAAATTCATCGTGCTACGGTAACTGATGCCAACTTAAACTATGTTGGCTCGATCACTGTAGATGAGGAGCTTTTAGAAGCTTCAAAGATGAGAGTTGGACAAAAAGTTGAGATACTTAACATCAATAACGGTGAGAGATTTTCAACATATATTATTTTGGGTGAACGCGGCAAAAGAGACATCTGTTTAAACGGTGCAGCTGCTAGAAAAGTTCACAAGGGCGATAAAGTCATTATAGTTGCATACGCAACTTATGACGAAAAAGATCTAGAGACATATAAGCCAAGAGTTGTTCTTGTTGATGAGAATAACGACATCGAAGAAATTTTAGAAGAGATCTAAGAGATGTTTGGCAATTTGGGCGACATGGGCAAGATGCTTGAAGGAATGCAGGAAAATGCTAAGAAACTTCAAGCTGAGCTGGAGTCCAAAATTTTTAAAGTAAAAAGCGGCGGCGGCATGGTCGAAGTGAGCATAAACGGAAAAGGCGAGGTTATCGATATAAATATCGACGACTCGCTTCTTGAAGACAAAGACTCTCTTCAGATTCTGCTTATCGGAGCTATAAATGATGCAAATAAAATGGTAGAAGATAACAGACAAAACAGTGCTTTGGGTATGCTTGGTTCAATGGGTGGTGCAAATCCATTTGGGGCGAAGTAAGTGCTTAGGCTGCTTTTAGCGCTTAACCTTCTTTTTTTAAACCTTTATGCATGTAAAGGCGGCTTTGACTCCTGCAGATTAAAAGTCGTAGATGCAAACGTCATAAAGGGAAACTCTCTTCATATACCACTCAAAAACAATCAAAAACTTATCTTTTCCACAACAACACCAAACGCAAAAATAATCAAACATGACCCATATCTCTCGCTCTATCTTGTAGAGGATAACAATTGTTTCAAATACCCTTTTAGAGTAAATATAAATCAGTCACTTGGGACTTTCGGTGTTGATAAAAACAGCGTTATCGAGGGAAAGATTCTAAAGAGACAGATAGGGCTTAACAGCTTCGCACTATTTAGCGAACCGCTATCTGCACCGAGTGTGCTTCTAAACAGCTGTTGTGCCATAGAGGGGATCGTGACAGAGCGCGGAATAATTGAAAAAGAGTATATAGAGAGATTTTTAAAAGTAAAAAAGGTAAATTACGGTGATTTTGGAGTAAGAGTAAAAGATGTCGGCTCAGATGTTGTCGTTTTTAGCTCTAACCCATTTATAGAAGGTAACAGATTTAAAAAAGGCGACATAATAGTTGAGCTAGACGGTAAAAAAGTCAAAAACAGCGCCTCATTTATGAGAGATGTTCTCTTTAGCGAGATCGGCTCTGTTCACAGTGTCAAAATAAGACGAGGTGATGAGCTTCTAACTTTTAGCGCAAAGAGCCAAAACAGATTAGGCGGCGGTTATTTAAGCGATACCTTTTTAGAGTTTTTGGGAATATCGTTCGATAAGAATCTTTTTATCATCAAAATAGAGAAAAAAGCCCAGCAATACGGTCTAAAACTGGGCGATCAACTACTTCAGGTAAACAAAAAGAATGTAAGGCAAGAGGGAGATATATTGGAGATAATCGATAATAGAAATAAGAGTGCCGATCTTCTTTTTGAAAGAGAGCATTTTCAGTTTTTTGTGAAAGTAAATTAGGTAGAATTCGATATGCAAAACTTTGAGAATTTTTTAATAGATCACTTGCCTGTTTCAAAGAGTATACATCCGACTTATGAAGAGGCTCTGCAAAAGATGTTGATCGCCGGCGGGAAGAGATTTCGTCCTGCTCTTTTGCTAGGTGTGGTAAATGCGTACAATCCGCTTCTGATTGGCGGAGCATATCACGCAGCTTATGCAGTTGAGCTATTGCACACTTACTCTCTTATTCATGATGATCTCCCTGCAATGGACAACTCGCCGTTAAGACGCGGAGAGCCGACTCTGCATGTGCTTTATGACGAGGTAACTGCCATACTGGCAGGCGATGCATTGAACAGTTACTCTTTTGAAGTTTTAAGTAACGCTCCGTTTTCCGACTACACAAGAGTAGCTCTTGTAAGAGAGCTTGCAACTAGCGGCGGTTTAAACGGTATGGTCTTAGGTCAGGCGATAGACTGTTACTTTGAAAACAGACCTTTGAACATAGAGGATGTAAAAGTTCTACACACAAACAAGACGGCAAAACTAATAGCAGCTTCGCTTAAGATGGGTGCGATCATTGTCGGTCGTGAAGATCTGGCAGATACTCTTTATGATTTTGGTGTAAGACTTGGAGTTTTATTTCAGATTCAAGATGATATTTTGGATGTGACGCAGAGTTCGGAGGAAGCTGGAAAATTGACAAACAACGATGAGTCAAAAAACAGTTTTGTAACGCTTCTTGGACTTGATAAGGCACTTAAAGAGGCAGATGAGTTGGCAGATACGCTTACAAAAGAGATGGACGGGTTTGATGAGAAGTTAAGAAACGAGCTCTCTCCACTCCTGACACACTATATAAACAGACATAAATAAATTAAACAAAGGCAATAATATGGGTAATAATGCAATGCGTCAAAAAATGGCAGACACTATAAGATTTTTAGCGGCAGATATGGTTCAAGCGGCAAACTCAGGACATCCGGGCGCACCAATGGGTCTCTCAGACATTGCGGTTGTTTTAAGCGAACACTTAAACCACAATCCTAAAAACCCATCTTGGCTAAACCGTGACAGATTGGTATTCTCAGGCGGACACGCAACTGGACTTATCTACTCTCTTTATTACCTTTGGGGCTACGGTTTAACTATTGAAGATCTGAAAAACTTTCGCCAGTTAGACTCAAAAACTCCAGGGCATCCGGAATTTGGACATACAGAGGGTGTTGAGATAACAACAGGTCCTCTTGGACAGGGTGTTGCCAACGCTGTAGGTTTTGCTATGGCTTCAAAATTTATGGGCGCTCAGCTAAATTCTGACACTGCAAACGTTATAGATCACAATGTCTACTGTTTATGCGGAGACGGCGACTTAGAAGAGGGTGTAAGCTACGAGGCGTGTTCAATCGCAGGACATAACAAGCTTGACAATCTGATCCTTATCTATGACTCTAACCGCATTACGATAGAGGGTTCGACCGATCTGAGCATAAGTGAAAATATCCGCATGAGATTTGAGTCTCAAGGCTGGGATGTTTTAGAGTGCAACGGACACGATTTTAATGCGATTGACACTGCAATTACGACTGCAAAAACAAATAAAAAACCGACGATAATAATTGCAAATACTACTATTGCCAAAGGCGGCGGAAAGCTTGAGGGTTCTCACCACTCTCACGGTGCTCCTCTTGGAAATGATGTTATTGCCGAGGCAAAGAGCGCTTGTGGATTTGATGCGACAAAATGTTTTCATGTAGATGAAGATGTTATGGCTCGTTTTAGATGTGCGATCGAGAAGGGTGACTTAGCGGAGCGTGAGTGGATACACTCTCTTAAAACACTTCCGCTAATGGAACAAAACGAGACGTTAGATGCTCTTCAAAACCCGGATTTTTCAAGAATCCAGTGGCCGACTTTTGAGAAAGCCGATGCTACAAGAAACACAAACGGAAAAATATTAAACGCTATTGCAAAAGCTCTTCCAAACTTTTTAGGCGGAAGTGCGGATTTAAGTCCGTCAAACAAAACAGAGCTTGTCGATATGGGCGTTTATCCAAAGGGAAGAAATATCTACTTTGGTATCCGTGAACATGCTATGGCTTCAATTACAAATGCTATCGCTCTTTACGGACCGCTAATGCCATTCTCTGCGACATTCTTTGTCTTCTCGGACTACCTAAAGCCTGCTGCAAGAATTGCCGCTTTAACGGGAATACAGCACTTCTTTATCTGGACGCATGACAGCATCGGTGTAGGTGAAGATGGACCAACTCACCAGCCGATCGAGCACTTAAGCCAGTTCCGCGCGCTTCCGAACTTCTACGTTTGGAGACCGGCAGACGGGCACGAGAACGTCGAGGCGTGGAAAACAGCTTTAAATATGAAAAAATCTCCGTCAGCTTTTGTCTGTTCACGTCAAAATCTCTCACTTCTGCCATCGGCTGTAAAAGGGAGCGCAGCTAAAGGCGGCTACCTTCTTGCAAGTGATGAGGGAGCGACTATTACCTTAATGGCATCAGGTTCGGAAGTGGAACTAGCTCTTAAGGTCAAAGATGCTCTAAATGAAAAGGGAACCAAAGTAGATGTTGTCTCTGTTCCGTGTTACGATCTCTTCATTGAGCAGGAGAAAGCATATATAGACTCGATCATTAAGCCAGAGAGTAAAAAAGTGGCTATCGAAGCGGCTCGCGGCTTAGAGTGGTACCGCCTTGCAGATGAGGTTATCGGAATGGATACATTCGGTGCCTCTGCTCCTGCAGATAAGCTCTTTGCAAAGTTCGGCTTCTCTGTAGAAAATATTCTCTCTACTATCAAATAATCTCTTGCGGGCAGCTTGCCCGCTCAAAATAACCAATCAGCATAAAAATCCTCATTACTCTTTTGTAACAAACAATTTTATACATAAATTACTTTTTATCACAAAACATACAAAAAAATATTATTTTATTGAAATTTAATATCAAATTTATATTAATAAAGTAAAATTTAACATCTTAAGTTAAAAGGAGTTAGAAATGAAGTTGTTGTCACTATTAATCATAGGTACCGTTCTGTCTTTTGGAGCGGTAGATATTAACAAGGCGGATAAAGCAGAACTGATGGGCATTAAAGGTGTCGGTGAGGCAAAAGCAAATGCTATTCTAGAGTACAGAAAAGCAAACGACTGTTTTAGCAATATAGAGGAGCTAAAAGAGGTCAAGGGGTTTGGCGATAAATTTTTAGAAAATAACAGAGATGCCATTACTGCAAGCAGCTGCAGCAAGTAGAGCAGATCACCTCTTTAAAAAGCATCCTACACCGTAGGGCTTTTTAGAGTAGAACTCTTTGCCGTGTTTAACTATCAGGGCATGAAACTCCTGATAGATGGTGAGCAGTTCTCTCTCATCTTTCACACACTCTCTTATAGAGCTCTCCATCATACTTTTTATCTCTGCATATTTTGTTTTTTCATCTATTAGACCAAGCTCAAGCATAAGCCTTTTTGTGTATGCATCCACTTTAAACTCTGGCTGATTATATCCGTAGAGAAGCATGGAGTCAGCCGTCTCTTCACCGATGCCAACAATATCTAAAAGCGCTTCTCGCGAGGGGGTAGCACCTCCAAGAGAGTTATAAAATTTGATAAATTCTAAAATATATCTTGTTTTTTGGTTGAAGTAGCCTGATGGTTTTATTGCTTCTTTTAGCTCATTTATATTCATTGATTCTATCGCTTTAGCGTTTATGGCATTTTTTATATGTAGATTTTCTAGAGATTTTACAACCGATGTGAATGTCGTGTTTTGGGTAAGAATTGAGCCTAGGCAGACCTCAAAAATCTCTCTCTCGTCTCTTGGAAAAGTGTAGTCTAGTTTATGGTACCCATAGCCTGTTATAGGCCACCAACCCTGCGGACCATAATTTTTATACAATGTTTTGTAGATGTTATATATTTTGTTCATAAATATGTCAGCACCTTAACACCCGCAAAAATAGCCCCCATAAAAATAACGGATGAGATGAAGACAAGAGCTGTCACTACTTTTGGTTTGCAGTCGTAGAGCGAGGCAAAGTTTACGTTTGCAATAGCTAGCGGAACCATAAGTTCTATAAAGATTATCCCTTTTAGCATAGAGTCAAGTTCAATGTTATAGAGAACCAAAAAAGCGATGCCTGGCAGAAATAGAAATTTTGTGCTCATAACCCAGATAGTGAGCCTTTTGCTAATCTCGTTTATCTTTGTGCCGTAGAGATAGATGCCGAACAAAAAGAGCTGCATAACGATGGAAGCGTAAGCCCCCATCATAAGCATCTTCATTATCTCTTCGCTTGGTTTGTAGTCGTTGAGACTTAAAAATATTGCTGCACCAGCCGCCCATAAAATAGGGAGTTTTACTATATTTTTCAGCGAGGTCTTAACGTCAAAGCTTCCTCTTGAGTAGTAGTAAACACCGATCGTGTAGACTACAAATACGTTCATAAGGTTAATTACCGTCGTGTAGGGTATGGACTCTTCGCCGAATATTGCTATGTTTAGAGGGATGCCTAGATTCCCTGTATTTCCGATGATCGCTGCAACTGCTGCTATAGAGTACTCTTTTTTATCTTCAAAGAGTCTCTTTGCGACAAGTGCAGAGATGATCAGAACCAACAGAACTATAAATAGGTAGATGGAGGGTGCGAAAAAGAGCGTTGCATCGACCGGGCGGATAAGAAGCCCCCAGAAAGTAAGAAAAACCTGCAGAAAATAGACATTTATAAGTGTTATGGTCTTATCATCAATTGCCTCTTTGAAGCTCATCTTTGCGACAAAGCCGATGACGATAAATATGTAGATAGCCAAAATTGAAAATATTATTGAACTCATGGAGCGATTATAGCAAATAGTGTATAATTCCCCACCAAAAAAAGGCGACATAAGATGCAGACAACAGAAGATATAGAAAAAATTATAGAAGATAATCAGGCTGTAATGCTCTACTTTTCAGCACCAACATGTAACGTCTGCCATGCGCTAAAACCAAAGCTCTTGGATGCTATCGAGAGTAACTTCGGCGAGTTTAAAGTTGTAAGCATAGATACTTCGTTTGAACAGGAGATTGCCGCTCATTTTAGTGTTTTTGCTATCCCTACCGTTTTGGTTTTTTTGGGAGGCAGAGAGTTTTTAAGAAAGTCACGCCACATGAGCGTTGATGAGGTCGTGCGGGAGATAAAACGACCTTACGAAATTATGATGAGCTAGGCTATTTCATAAAAGCGATAAGCGAAGCGGTAACCGCAACATTTAAAGACTCAACACCGCGGTTCATTGGAATGCTTATAGAGTCGTTGCAGAGTTTTTCAACCTCTTTTGAAACGCCGTCACTCTCGTTTCCTAGAACAAATATGGACCTATCGCTCTTTTTTATATCGTAGATGCTGTTTTTTGCATGTGAAGAGAGCAGATATATTTTTGTCTCTTTTAGCTCTTTTAATATCTCATCAAGCGTGTTGCAGTAGTATATTGGAAGTTTAAAAAGCGTTCCCGCACTCGCTTTTATGACAAGCGGAGAGATTTTAGCGCTGCTTTTTTTAGGAAGAATTATCCCATCTACATAACCGCCTGCACATGAGCGGATAATCATTCCGAGATTTTGAGGATTTTGGATGCTCTCAAGGGCAAGGAGTTTAAAGCTTTTGAGGTTTTTTATCTCATTTGCGCTTTGGTATGATGAAGCGATAATGTCTATTGCCACTCCTTGGTCCTGTTTGGCGTTTTTGCTGATGCGGCTCAGAGCATTTTTGTCGTGGTAGGCTACTTCTATGCCTCTTTTTTTTGCAAGCCCTAAAATGGTCTCTACCGCACCGTCAGGCTTGTTTGAATTTGACATGTGGAGTTTGTGTATTGCGATATTATCATCCTGCAAAACTTCTATAACGACATTTCTGCCATAGAGCGTGATTATCTTCTCAAAATATGCTTTTTTGTTTTTGTACTCTTGTGAATCTTCCAAAATCACCCTTTTGTTTATATGATGGAATTTTACACTATTTTGTTTTATTGAAAGTAAAAAAAAGTAACTACACGACAAGAAGCATATATTTCAAAAAATTATAGTACACTTAAGAAAAATCGGAGAGCTTGATGGATAGTAGAATAGATGAGATAGCCGCGCAAATAAAAACTCTTGAAGATGAACTTATGGCGGAGCTTAGAAAAAAGCAGGATGAGTTTTTTTACACGCTTGAGGATAAGAAGGTCAAGTTTCAAGAGAGTGTTATAGATGAAGGAAGAGCAAAGATTGTAAGTTCCATAAAGTATCTCTCCTCCTTTCCTGTTTTGGCAGTTTTAACGATACCGTTTATCTGGTCGATGATGATCCCTGCGCTTCTTGTCGACATCTTTGTTACTATCTTTCAAACAGCCTGTTTTCCTATATACAAGATACCAAAAGTCAAAAGAAGTGATTATGTAATGATGGATAGACACAATCTATTTTATCTTGACAGAGTTGAGAAGATAAACTGTTTGTATTGCGAGTATTTTAACGGTGTGATAGGCTATACAAGAGAGATAGCAGCCAGAACAGAGCAGTTTTGGTGTCCTATAAAACACTCAAAACCTCAAAAAGATATGCACTCAAGATATGAGAAGTTTTTTGATTTTGGAGATTTTCAAAGGTATAGAAAAGAGCTAAAGGAGAGAAGATCTGATTTTAAAGATCTGCAAGAGGAGACAGAAGCAACTAAATCTTAATTAATAAGGATGGCAGCAATATGGAAAGTATAGATACTGAATTAACCGAGTACACATGTCCGATGCATCCGGAAGTGGTGCAAAACGAGCCGGGTTCCTGCCCGAAGTGCGGCATGGCGCTTGAGCCTGTTGTAGCAAAAGCAGCAGAAGAGAAAAATGAAGAACTCATCGATATGAGCCGCCGTTTTTGGATCAGTGCCGCACTTACCCTTCCTCTCTTTATTTTAGCAATGACAGCCGACATGATGCCTTCACTTCTGCCTGATGGTTTAAGCATGAAACTGGTTCAATATATAGAGTTTTTTCTAGCCACTCCTGTCGTTTTGTGGGGTGGATGGCCCTTTTTTGTTAAAGGGTACAACTCTCTTAGAACAATGAACTTAAATATGTTCACTCTTATCGCACTCGGAGTTTTGGCTGCATGGCTTTACAGCATGGCCGCACTTTTTATGCCCAATCTGTTTCCGCAGATGATGCACACGGCTGATGGTCTGGTTCATGTCTATTTTGAAGCCTCCGCCGTCATCACGACGCTTGTTCTTCTTGGTCAAGTACTTGAACTGCGCGCCCGTTCTCAAACAAACAGTGCTATTAAGCTGCTGCTGGAACTGGCTCCAAACAAGGCGCGGGTTGTTCAAGAGGATGGAAGCGAAGAGGATATGCCAATAGAGCATATAAAAGTCGGAGATATTTTGCGTATTCGTCCAGGTGAAAAAGTGCCAGTTGACGGAGTAGTGATAGAGGGCAAGAGCAATGTGGATGAGTCAATGGTCACAGGCGAGCCCCTTAGCGTTGCCAAATTTAAAGGCGAGAGCGTTATAGGCGCCACTCTAAACGCAAACGGTACGCTTCTTGTGCAAGCCCAAAAGGTTGGTTCAGAGACACTTCTTTCACAGATCATAGAGATGGTATCACATGCACAACGCTCACGCGCACCCATACAAAAACTTGCAGATATCGTTGCAAGTTACTTTGTTCCTGCCGTCGTTCTTATCGCGCTTGTTACGTTTGTTGCGTGGTGGATATTCGGACCCGAGCCGAAACTTGCATTTGCAGTTGTAGGAGCCGTATCGGTTTTGATCATTGCATGTCCGTGCGCACTGGGTCTTGCTACGCCTATCTCTATAATGGTCGCAACAGGAAGAGGCGCTATGGCGGGAGTATTGATTAAAGATGCCCAAGCACTGGAGACTATGGAGAAGGTGGATACTTTGGTGGTGGATAAAACCGGTACGCTTACGGAGGGTAAACCTAAGCTTATCTCAGTATATGCAGAAGATGGATTTAGCGAGGATGAGCTGCTGCTTCTGGCTGCAAGCTTAGAGCGGGCAAGTGAACATCCATTGGCAGATGCTATTGTAGAGGGTGCAAAAGAGAGAGGTGTTGAGCTTAAGAAAGCCGATGAGTTTGAGACCATAAACGGAATGGGCATTACAGGTAATGTAAATGGGCGCAGAGTTGCAGTTGGAAACACAAAACTATTTGAGAAATTGGGTATAGAGAGCAGTAGGCTCTCGGATAGAGTTACTATAGAGAGAAGTGAGGGCAGAATTGTTATATTAGTTGCAATTGATTCAAAGGCCGCAGGATTTATCGCTGTCGCAGACCCTATAAAAGCTTCCAGTGCAAAAGCTATCCAAGATCTACATAGCAAGGGAATAAGAGTAGTAATGCTTACAGGCGATAATCGTGCGACAGCAGAGATTGTGGCAAAACAATTGGGTATAGATGAGGTTCATGCAGAGGTGTTGCCGCAGGAAAAGGCCGATGTAATCAAAGAACTTCAATCTCATGGACATATTGTGGCAATGGCGGGTGATGGCATAAATGATGCTCCTGCACTTGCCCTCTCTAATGTAGGTATCGCTATGGGAACAGGTACGGATATCGCAATGCACAGCGCAGACATAACATTGGTAAAGGGTGATCTGCGTGGTATTGTCAGAGCCAGAGCATTAAGCAGAGCGACTATGCGAAACATCAGGCAGAACCTCTTTTTTGCCTTCTTTTACAACTCAGTAGGAATTCCTATTGCGGCAGGAGTGCTTTATCCGTTTTTAGGTCTGCTGCTCTCTCCGATGATAGCAGCAGCGGCGATGAGCTTTAGCTCGGTATCGGTCATAGCAAACTCTTTAAGGTTGAGAAAAACAGAGTTATAGATGTGTGATATTGTAAACGATCTCGGTTTTGTTCTTTATGACCTTGATCTCTTCAACGCTTAGTCCATCTATCTCTAATGCCATAAACTCTTCTCTGGAGTTTATGCCGTTTTGCGCAACTGCACGAAGAACCAAACCTCTGTAGGCCTTTGCCCAGTGGCTCACCGTCTTGCCACCTTTTAAAAACTTCAGAGTTGTGTAGGGCTTTTTAACTTCGTAAAATTTGTCATAGTATCCTGCGCGCAGATCCAGTATCTCACAGTTCGCAAGATATAGGTCGAGCTGATACGAGAATCTGTCCTTATAAAATTTATCCGGCACAAAACTGCCTATATTGTTTCCCTGTTTTACTTTGTAGTTTGCTATTGTGTCTCCTCCTAGCAGAGGGCCGTAAAGGTTTGAGAATATAATAGTGTTTGATTTTGCCAGCTCCTTTGCTTCACTTTTAAGTGAATCAAAATCAAGATACTCATAAGCTACGCCGTCATATCGCTCGATCGCGGACATAAGGCCAGAGTTGAAGATATCGCAGATATATGGCTCGCAGTCGCTGAATTTTTTAAAACCAAAGAGCTCTTTTATGGCTTCTGCATCAGCGCTGTTAACAATCTTGTTATATTCATTCAATATCTCTTCTCTGGCACTATTTGAACCGAGCAGTTCATTTTTTGACTCATTACCTCCGGTTTTTTTGCTCTCAGCAGGTGAAAATAGTATTTTTAACATCTAAAAGGGACCTTTGCAATATAGATAAACTAGAAAAATATGAGAAAATAATAGCCAATTTTACCTAAAGAGTGAGATATGATAAATTTTTAGTAAAAAACTCTTGACATTGAAAATATATTGCACTATAATTCTGGCTCAAATTCGATGCCGACATAGCTCAGTTGGCTAGAGCAGCTGATTTGTAATCAGCAGGCCCGGGGTTCAAATCCTCGTGTCGGCACCATTGAATTTTGAATATTAGAAACAGTGTTAGACCGGATATATTCTGGTGAGATAGTCAAGTGGCCAACGACGGCGGACTGTAAATCCGCTCCCTACGGGTTCAGAGGTTCGACTCCTCTTCTCACCACCATTTCAATGGCACATGCGGGCGTAGCTCAGTTGGCTAGAGCGTCAGCCTTCCAAGCTGAGGGTCGAGGGTTCGAGTCCCTTCACCCGCTCCATTGAAGATTCTGGAAGCTGAAGTACAAATTCAACCTACTTCATACTTTTAATGTTTTGTATATTATATAGTTAATATATATTTACATACTTATCTACACAAAATTTACTGATATTTAAAATATTTTAAAAATTATGCAATTATTGCTTTGTTTTAGTCAGGCTATATTTATTTTATGCTCTCGTGGCTCAGGGGTAGAGCACTTCCTTGGTAAGGAAGAGGTCGGCGGTTCAAATCCGCTCGTGAGCTCCACAGTATAAAGTATAGTTTAAATTTAAGCAATAATTGAATAATTTTTGGGTACAATTCCATTTCTATTCACAAATTAAGTCGGAGGACACTATGGCAAAAGAAAAGTTTGAGCGTAATAAACCGCACGTAAACATTGGTACTATTGGTCACGTAGACCACGGTAAAACAACACTGACAGCTGCAATCACTGCAGTACTAGCAGTAACTAACGGTGCAAAAATGATGGATTATGATGCAATCGACAATGCTCCAGAAGAGCGTGAGCGTGGTATCACAATCGCAACTTCACACGTAGAGTATGAAACAAATAATCGTCACTATGCACACGTTGACTGTCCAGGTCACGCGGACTACGTTAAGAACATGATTACTGGTGCTGCTCAGATGGACGGTGCTATTCTTGTTGTTTCTGCAGCAGATGGTCCGATGCCACAGACACGTGAGCACATTCTTCTTTCTAAGCAAGTTGGTGTTCCTTATATCGTTGTTTTCATGAACAAAGAAGATATGGTTGACGATGAAGAGTTATTAGAGCTAGTTGAGATGGAGATTCGTGAACTTCTTGACACTTATGACTTCCCGGGTGACGATACTCCAATCGTTGCAGGTTCTGCTCTTAGAGCTCTTGAAGAGGCAAAAACTGGTACTCTTGGACCATGGTCAGAAAAAATTCAAAAGCTAATGGCTGAAGTTGATGCATACATCCCTGAGCCGACTCGTGAAACTGATAAAGATTTCTTAATGCCAGTTGAGGATGTTTTCTCAATCTCTGGACGTGGTACAGTTGTAACTGGTCGTATCGAACGTGGTATCGTTAAAATAGGTGATACTATTGAAATCGTTGGTATCCGTGATACTCAAAAAACTACTGTTACAGGTATTGAGATGTTCCGTAAAGAGATGGATCAAGGTGAAGCAGGCGATAACTGTGGTATTCTTGTTCGTGGTATCGGTAAAGATGATGTTGAGCGTGGTCAAGTACTTTGTAAGCCGGGTACTATCAATCCTCACACTAAATTTACAGCTGAGATCTACGTACTAAGCAAAGAAGAGGGTGGTCGTCATACTCCATTCTTTACTAACTACCGTCCACAGTTCTACGTTCGTACTACAGACGTTACAGGTGCAATTTCTCTACCAGAAGGTACTGAGATGGTTATGCCAGGTGACAACGTAAGTATTACTGTTGAATTAATTCACCCAATCGCTATGGAAAAAGGTACTAAGTTCGCTATCCGTGAGGGTGGACGTACTGTTGGTGCTGGTGTTGTAGCTGAGATTCTTGCATAATTCGGAACTTTCCGAATTTGCAAAATCCTTTAAAAGGTTAATAACATGAGAGAAGCAATACATTTAGGATGTGAGAAGTGTACTCGTCGTAACTACCACACAACTAAAAATAAAAAAACTCACACTGAGAAATTTTCAGTTAAGAAATATTGTAAGTTTTGTCGTGAACACACAGTTCATAAAGAGATGAAACTCTAATATAGTTGCAATTTAAGCTTAAGTCTTTTGACTTGGCTTTTTTGTTATATGCAGGCGTATAGCTCCAATGGTAGAGCACCGGATTCCAAATCCGGGTGTTGGGAGTTCGAGTCTCTCTACGCCTGCCACATTAATTATTTGTAAAGCTTTAGGGCTTTATCTGTAATTAATGAGAGCTGGGGAAGTTTAAATGAATCTAGGTACACATATAAGAAATGCGAAAATAGAGCTGAGCAAGGTTATTTTTCCTACAAAAGGTCAAGTAAAACAAGCTTATATCTCAGTTGTAATAGTTGTCGCTGTTATAGCTGCTTTTTTAGCGTTAATTGATTTAATTATGTCATCAGTTATGTCAGCAATCTTAGGTTAAGGAGTAGCAGTGGAGGAAAAAAAAAGTAATCATCAGTGGTACTCTATACAGACATACGGAAATGAGAGAACTGTCCGTTTAGCAATCTTAAATATGATTGAAGAGATGGGACTGCAGGATAGAATAACAGATGTTATCGTTCCTACGGAAGATGTAATAGAGGTAAAAGAGGGAAAGAAAAAGATATCTGAGAGATCTCTCTACTCAGGTTATGTTTTTGCAAGAATTGACCTCAATAAGGAGATCCAGCATCTCATACAGACTATACCAAAGGTCTCAGGATTTATCGGTGAAGCGAATATACCGACACCGCTAAGCGAACATGATATCAATGTGATTCTTGATCGTGTTCAAAACCGTGCGGCACCTAAGCCAAAAGTATTTTTTGACAGTGGTGAGACTGTACGTATTATTGACGGTCCGTTCGCAAACTTTACGGCAACCGTAGATGAGTATGATTTAGAGCATGGAACTCTAAAGCTTAACGTTTCAATTTTCGGTAGAGCAACTCCGGTTGATATCTCTTACACGCAAGTTGAAAAGATAATTTAATTAGGAATAAACTACGCTAACTTTAGATTTTTCTATAAAAATTTAATGTTAGCGTAGTTTAAAGCGACTAGTCGCGCGAGCATTCTGCTGAAGAAAACTTAGCGTTAGCGTAGCAAGCTGGACTCTGTTCAGATTGCGTTAAGTAAAATAATAAAAAGGAAAGAAGATGGCAAAGAAAATATTAGGCTACATCAAGCTGCAAATTGAAGCTGGAAAAGCAACACCTGCACCTCCAGTTGGACCTGCTCTAGGACAACGTGGTGTTAATATCATGGAATTTACTAAAGCATTTAACGAAAAAACAAAAGATAAGATGGGATTCAAAGTTCCTGTTATTATCACTGTTTACACAGATAAGAGCTTTACTTTTATTACTAAGCAGCCACCGGCATCTGCACTTTTAATGAATGCTGCAGGACTTAAAAAAGGTTCTGATAACGCACTTAAGAACAAAGTTGCAAAGATCACTCGTGCGCAGCTAATGGAAGTTGTAGATAGAAAAATCGAAGATTTAAATACTGACGACAAAGATATGGCAGCAAATATTATTGCCGGCTCAGCTCGTTCTATCGGTATAGAGATCGTAGACTAAAAATAAAATATCATCGACCACAGTGATATAAAACTTTGTGGCAGAATTTCACAGGAGAATTTGATAATGAGTAAAAGATATAAACAACTAATAGAAAAAATTGATACTACAAAAACATACGGTGTTGATGAAGCGTCAAGTGTAGTAAAAAATTTGGTAAGTGCTAAGTTCGATGAAACAGTTGAAGTAGCACTTAACTTAAACGTGGATCCTAGACACGCAGACCAGATGATTCGTGGTGCGATCGTACTTCCTCACGGAACTGGTAAAACTGTTCGTGTTGCAGTTTTTGCTAAAGGTGCTAAGGCAGATGAGGCAAAAGCAGCGGGCGCTGATATAGTTGGAACTGATGATTTAGTACAGCAGATCAAAGATGGTATCTTTAACTTTGATATCGTTGTTGCTGCACCTGACTGTATGGGTCTAGTTGGTCAAATCGGTCGTATTCTAGGGCCAAAAGGTATGATGCCTAACCCTAAAACAGGTACTGTAACTCCAGATGTTGCAACAGCTGTTAAAAATGTAAAGGGCGGTCAGGTAAATTTCCGTGTTGATAAAAAAGGAAATATACATGCAGGTATCGGTAAAGCTAGTTTTGATGCTGATAAAATAGCAGAGAACCTCTCATCTTTTGTTCAAGCTATCAACAAGCATAAGCCATCTTCTGCAAAAGGTCGTTACATCAAAAACGGAGCACTTAGTTTAACTATGAGCCCTGCTATAAAACTTGATGTAATGCAGCTAGCTGATATCAAATAATTATAGTAATTTTTAGTGCTTTATTCGTAAAGCACTATCAAGTTACTACTTTGGTAACTGCATTTTATGGACTGAAGATATAGGAGCGAAAGCTTAATCTGTCAAATCTGATTTGATACTCCTGTTGAAGTATTGTCTGGAAAGGAGATATTCTATGACAAAAACACAAAAAGCTGAAATTATTGAAGTACTTTCAAATGAGTTCAAAGAGGCTCAAAGTGTAATCTTTTGTGATTATAAAGGCCTTAGCGTTTCTAAACTTGAGAGTTTAAGAAAAGCTGCTCGTGCTAAAGACGCAAAAGTTCAAGTTGTTAAAAATACTTTGGCAACAATTGCACTAAGCAATGCTGAGCTGACAGGTGTTGAATTAAAAGACACTAACATTTTAGTATGGGGTTCTGACTCGGTTGCTACTTCTAAAATAGCTGCTGATTTCGCTAAAGATAACGACAAGTTTGTGATTAAGTCTGCTTATGTTGATCGTGCACCTGCTGATGCTGCTAAAGTTGAAGCGTTTGCTAAACTTCCTGGCCGCGAAGAGCTTCTTGCTATGCTTGCTGCTACTTGGATGGCACCGATTACATGCTTCACGATCGGACTTGATGCGTTAAGACAAAAAAAAGAGGAAGCTTAATAGCTTTTAACAAAGAGATGATTGAATCATCAATGAAATCGTATTAGTAGACGGGCTTCCTGCCGAAGGAAACTAAGCGTTAGCGTAGATATCGGAATTACTTCCGACATCGTAAAAGATAAATGAAGAGGTTCTCTTCATTTTTATAAAATAAAAATTAAGGAGCTATATTATGGCTATAACTAAAGAAGATGTATTAGAGTTTATTTCAGGACTTTCTGTACTAGAACTTGCTGAATTGGTAAAAGAGTTTGAAGAGAAGTTCGGCGTATCTGCACAGCCTGTTGCTGTAGCTGGTGGTGCTGTAGCTGGTGGTGCTGCTGCTGAAGAGCAAACAGAATTCAACGTTATTATTACTGATGCTGGTGATAAGAAAATTAACGTAATTAAAGTTGTTCGTGCTCTTACAGGTCTTGGACTAAAAGAGGCTAAAGAAGCAACAGAAAACGTACCTTCAACAGTTAAAGAGGGTGTAGATAAAGAGACAGCTGAAGATGCTAAAAAGCAACTTGAAGAAGCTGGTGCAAAAGTAGAAGTTAAATAATTTCTGCTTTAGAGGAGACGCAGAGATAACTCTCTGCTAATCCTCAATTTTTGGGCGCTTTTACGAATGGATTTCAGTCTCTTCGTAAAAGTGCCCTTATGTCGTTAATAAGCACTATAAAATAAGCTCTGATTTTGAGCTCAAAAAATTGCCCTGGGACGCTTGGGCATGACACCTTAATCAATTAAGATTAAGTCTTAAAAACAACTCATCGAGGTAGCCAATGTTAAACACTTTATATTCCGGAAACCGTCTTCGTGTAGACTTCTCTAAAACTCCTCAACAGATAGAAGTACCAAACCTACTGCAACTACAACAAAGTTCATACGGCAAGTTCTTAATGCTTGATGAAAAAGATCGCGCGCAAAGCGGCGTAGAGACAGTATTTCAGTCAGTTTTTCCAATCCATGATTCACAAAACAGATTGACTCTTGAGTATATAGGCAGTGAAGTAGGCAAGCCAAAATACACTGTCAGAGAGTGTATGGAGCGTGGTCTTACTTATGCTGTAAGCCTAAGAATGAAAACCCGCCTTGTTCTTTGGGACAGAGATGAAAACACTAAAGAGAAGCTAGGCGTTAAAGATATTAAAGAGCAGAGCATATTTGTTCGTGATATCCCTTTAATGACTGAGAGAACATCTTTTATTATCAATGGTGTTGAGAGAGTTGTCGTTAATCAGCTTCACCGCTCACCGGGTGTAATTTTTAAAGAAGAAGAGTCAACTACTTCAGGAAATAAACTTATATACACGGGTCAGATCATTCCTGACCGCGGTTCATGGCTCTATTTTGAGTATGACCCAAAAGATATTCTTTATATGAGAATTAACAAGCGTCGTAAAGTTCCTGTAACTATTATGTTCCGTGCACTTGGGTACTCAAAGCAGGATATTTTAAAACTCTTTTATCCGATTCAAAACATTAGTATTATTGACAACAAGTTTTTAATGCCGTTTAACCCAAATGACTATTCGGCAAGATTAACTTACGATCTTATTGATAAAGACGGAACTGTTCTTTTAGCTTCAGGAAAAAGACTCTCTGCTAAGAAGTCACAAAAGTTTATTGAAGATGGTCTAACTGAGGTTGAGTATCCTCTAGAAGTACTTCTAGACCGCTACTTAGCTAAGCCTATAATTGATCCTGAAACAGGTGAAGTTCTTTTTGACGCTATGACTCGTATTGATGAGAACAAATTGAAGAAAATGAGCGAGATAGGCGTTAAGAGCTTTAATATTGCAAATGACTTGGCTGACGGCGTTGATGGCTCTATCATTAATGCGTTTAATGCAGATGCAGACTCTCTAAAACTACTTAAGCAGACAGAAGATATTGAAGATGAGAACGATCTATCTGCAATCCGTATCTATAAAGTTATGAGACCTGGTGAGCCTGTAACTAAAGAGGCTGCTAAGATTTTCGTAAACCAGCTCTTCTTTGATCCTGAGAGATATGACCTGACAAAAGTCGGTCGTATGAAAATGAACCACAAACTGGGTCTTAATATTCCTGAGTACATAACTGTTTTAACTCATGAAGATATTATCGAGTCTGTGAAATATGTTATCAAAGTTAAAAACGGTTTAGGTCATATCGATGATAGAGATCACCTAGGAAATCGTCGTATCCGTTCTATCGGTGAGCTTTTAGGAAACGAGTTACACAACGGTCTTATTAAGATGCAAAAAGCGATTCGTGACAAGCTCTCGACAATGAGCGGACCTATGAATGAGCTTATGCCTCATGATCTTATTAACTCAAAAATGATCACTTCGACAATTATGGAGTTTTTCTCAGGCGGACAGCTCTCACAGTTTATGGACCAGACAAACCCGCTGTCTGAGGTAACTCATAAACGTCGTTTATCGGCACTAGGTGAAGGCGGTCTTATTAAAGAGCGTGCAGGATTTGAGGTTCGTGACGTTCACCCGACTCACTATGGAAGAATCTGTCCTGTTGAGACTCCAGAGGGTCAAAACATCGGTCTTATCAATACGCTTGCAACTTACTCAAAAGTTAATGAGCACGGTTTTATTGAAGCTCCATATAAAGTTATGAAAGACGGAAAAGTTACATCCGAGGTTGTTTATCTTACTGCAACTCAAGAAGAGGGCAAAAGAATAGCAGCAGCATCAAACAAGTTGGATGAGAACGGCCAATTTATAGATAAGATGGTAGTCACAAGAATGGACGGTGAGATTTTACACCGCCCTGTAACAGATTGTGAATATGCTGATCTATCTTCTAGTATGGTTGTCGGTGTTGCAGCTTCACTTATTCCGTTCTTAGAACATGATGATGCAAACCGTGCACTAATGGGTTCAAACATGCAACGTCAAGCGGTTCCACTTATCAAGTGTGATGCTCCGATGGTAGGAACAGGTGTTGAAAAGCTGGTTGCACGTGACTCATGGGAGTGTGTAAAAGCTAAGCGTGCAGGAGTTGTAGAGAAAGTTGACGGAAAGCACATCTATGTAATGGGTGAAGAGGATGGAGATATATATATAGATTATTATCCTCTTCAGAAAAATCTTCGTACAAACCAAAACACTGCATTTGCACAAAAGCCGATCGTAAAAATCGGACAGAGAGTAGAAGCTGGTCAAATCATCGCAGATGGTCCAAATATGGATCAAGGAGAGCTTGCTCTTGGTGTTAACGCTATGGTTGCGTTTATGCCTTGGAACGGTTATAACTTCGAGGATGCTATTGTTATCTCTGAGAGATTGATCCGTAAAGATTCATTTACTTCGGTTCATATCTATGAGAAAGAGGTTGAAGCAAGAGAGTTAAAGCATGGTGTTGAAGAGATAACTCGTGATATTCCTAATGTTAGAGATGATGAACTTTCTCACCTTGATGACAGCGGTATCGTTAAGATCGGTACAAACGTTAAGGGCGGTATGATTCTTGTAGGTAAGGTTTCTCCAAAAGGAGAGGTCAAGCCTACTCCTGAAGAGAGACTTCTTCGTGCGATTTTTGGTGAAAAAGCCGGTCACGTTATAAACAAATCTTTATACTGTCCTCCAAGTATGGAAGGTGTTGTAGTTGACGTTAAGATCTTTACTAAAAAAGGTTATGACAAGGATGCACGTGCGCTAGAGCTTGAAAAAGAGGAGCGTGACTACTTAGAGCGTGAGCACTATGACAGACTTCTAATGATAGATAAAGAGGAGATGTTAAGAGTTACTAAACTTTTAACAAAAGAGCCTCTTATTGCAGACATTAAGATCGGAAACACAAGCTATAAAGCGGGTGATATCATAGATGGTAAAGACCTTGTAGAAGTTAACCGTTTTGCAATGAACGCTATTATAAAATCTTTTAGCGAAGAGATTCAGTCTGAGTACAACAAGACTAAAAACTATTTTCAAAAAGAGAAGAGACTTTTCCGTGATGAGCATGAAGAGAAGCTCAATATCTTGGAAAAAGATGACATCTTACCAAATGGTGTAGTTAAGTATGTAAAAGTTTACATCGCAACGAAACGTCATCTAAAAGTCGGTGACAAGATGGCAGGACGTCACGGAAACAAGGGTATTGTATCTACTATAGTTCCTGAAGTAGATATGCCGTATATGGAAGATGGAAGAAGCGTAGATGTATGTCTTAATCCACTAGGTGTTCCTTCTCGTATGAATATCGGACAGATATTAGAGATGCACCTTGGTATGGCAGGGCGCGAGCTTGGAAATCAGATATTAGAAGAGTTTAACACTAAACAAAAAGATTTTATTCAAAATATCCGCTCAAAAATGATAGAGATATCAGATGTTGCAGGTATGATGAACGCAAAAGCAGTTATCGGTAAGATGAGTGACGATGAACTTCTTCACTTCGCACGTGACTGGTCAAAAGGTGTTAAATTCGCATCTCCTATCTTTGAGGGTGTAAATCCTGAAGAGTTTGAGAAGTTGTTCAAGCTTGCTAAGATGGATACTGACGGTAAAACTGTACTTTATAACGGTATGACCGGTGAGAAGATCAAAGAGCGTGTAAATGTTGGTTATATGTATATTCTCAAGCTTCACCACTTGGTTGATGAGAAGATTCACGCACGTTCAACAGGTCCATACTCGCTTGTTACACAACAACCGGTCGGTGGTAAAGCACTATTTGGTGGTCAGAGATTCGGTGAGATGGAGGTCTGGGCTCTTGAAGCTTACGGTGCAAGTGCAGTACTAAAAGAGATGCTAACAATCAAGTCTGATGATGTTGATGGGCGTGTTCGCGCTTACAAAGCGATTACAAAAGGTGAATTGGTTCCGGAGTCAGGTATTCCGGAAACGCTATTTGTATTGACAAAAGAGCTACAATCTTTAGCTCTTGATGTAGAAATATTTGACGAGGTAGAAGATAATGAGTAAATTAGTAGCTATTGAAGTAACTGAAGAGAACAGACCGACTGATATAAAACAGATACAGTTTCGTTTAGCATCTCCGGAAAAGGTTATGTCTTGGAGTCATGGTGAAGTTAAAAAGCCAGAAACTATTAACTATCGTACACTAAAACCTGAGCGTGACGGTCTATTTTGTGCTAAGATCTTCGGTCCTGTAAGAGATTACGAGTGTCTGTGCGGCAAATATAAAAAGATGCGTTACAAAGGCGTTGTATGTGAGAAGTGTGGCGTTGAAGTTACTAGCACTAAAGTTCGCCGTGTAAGAATGGGACATATTGAGCTTGTAACACCTGTTGCACATATCTGGTATGTTAGTTCACTTCCTTCACGTATAGGTACGCTTTTAGGCATCAAGATGAAAGATCTTGAGCGTGTACTTTACTATGAGGCGTATATCGTAGAAGAGGGCGGCGAAGCATATTATGATGCTGAAGCAAAAACACCTGTTTTAAAATATGATGTTTTAAATGAGGAGCAGTATCGTACTTTAGTATCAAGATTTGGCGAACTTGGCTTCAGAGCTCGTATGGGTGGTGAAGTTGTTCGTGATCTTCTTGACTCTATCGACTTGGTTGACGCATTTACTCAGCTAAAAGAGGAGATAGAACTTACTAAAAGTGAAGCAAAGACAAAGATCATTGCTAAGAGACTTAAAGTTATCGAGTCATTTTTAAATTCTGGAAACAATCCTGCTTGGATGATGCTAACGGTTCTTCCTGTTCTTCCACCGGATTTAAGACCACTTGTGTCACTAGATGGCGGTAAATTTGCTGTTTCAGACGTAAATGACCTATATCGTCGTGTTATCAACCGTAATCAACGTCTTAAGCGTCTTGTAGAGCTTGAAGCGCCTGAGATCATTGTAAGAAACGAGAAGCGTATGCTTCAAGAGTCTGTTGATGCGCTTTTTGACAATGGTCGTCGTGCAAACGCAGTAAAAGGTGCAAACAAGCGCCCATTAAAGTCTTTGAGCGAGATCATTAAAGGTAAGCAGGGTCGTTTTAGACAAAACCTACTTGGTAAACGTGTTGACTTCTCAGGACGTTCTGTAATCGTTGTGGGTCCATCTTTATCAATGGATCAGTGTGGATTACCGAAAAAGATGGCACTGGAGCTATTTAAGCCGCATTTGATTGCAAAACTTGAAGATAAGGGTTATGCAACAACGGTCAAAGCAGCTAAAAAGATGATAGAGGACAAAACAAACGAAGTTTGGGAGTGTCTCGCTGAGATAGTTGACGGCTACCCGGTACTTCTTAACCGTGCACCGACACTTCACAAATTATCAATTCAGGCGTTCCATCCTAAGCTTATTGACGGTAAGGCTATCCAGCTTCACCCGTTAGTATGTGCTGCATTCAACGCGGACTTCGACGGTGACCAGATGGCTGTTCACGTACCACTTAGCTCAGCTGCTATCGCAGAGGCTAAGGTATTGATGATGGCATCTATGAACATCCTTCTTCCTGCTTCAGGTAAAGCGATAGCTACGCCTTCTCAGGATATGGTCCTTGGTATCTACTATATTACTTTAGAGAAAAACGGAGTAAAAGGTTCAAACAAACTTTTTGCAAACGTTGATGAAGTAAGAATAGCAATAGAGCATGACGCACTTGATATCCATGCAAAGGTAAGAACAAGAGATGAGGGTAGAATCATTCATACTACTGCAGGACGTATGCTTCTAAAAGCAATTCTGCCTGATTTCGTTCCATCTGAGCTTTGGAACAGAGTTATGAAGAAAAAAGCTATTAATGAACTAGTTGACTATGTTCAAAAGCATGGCGGTATAGGTATTACTGCAGGCTTCTTGGATAGACTCAAAAACTTAGGTTTCAAGCATGCTACAGAGTCTGGAGTATCTATATCTATCGATGATATTAAAATTCCGGAAGGAAAAGCAGCTAAGATCGCTGATTCAAAAAGCAGAGTATTTGAGATTCAAAAGCAGTACGAAGCTGGTCTTTTAACTGAACAAGAGAGATATAACAAGATCATTGACGTTTGGACTGATACAAACAATACTCTTGCAACTCAGATGATGGATCTTGTTCAAACTGACAAGAACGGGTTTAACTCTATTCACATGATGGCAGACTCTGGAGCTCGTGGTTCAGCGGCTCAGATTCGTCAGCTTGCAGGTATGAGGGGATTGATGGCTAAGCCAAGTGGTGAAATTATCGAAACTCCGATTATCTCAAACTTTAAAGAGGGTCTAAATGTTGTTGAGTACTTTATTTCTACTCACGGTGCTAGAAAAGGTCTTGCCGATACAGCTCTAAAGACTGCCAATGCTGGATACCTAACTCGTAAACTTGTAGACGTTGCTCAAAATGTTAAGATCGTTGAGCATGACTGTCATACTCACGAAGGTATTGAGATCTCTGATATTTCAGACCAAAATACTCTAATTGAGTCTCTAGAAGATAGACTAAACGGAAGAGTATTGGCTGATGATGTTATAGACCCAATCAGCAACGAGATACTTTTTGCAGAGGGAACTCTAATTGATGAAGTAAGTGCAAAAGTTATTGCTGAGGCTGGTATTAAAACAGCATATATCAGAACACCGACTACATGTAAAAGTGAAAACGGTATCTGTGCATTATGTTACGGTGTTAACCTTGCTACGGGTCATATCGTTCGTAGAGGTGAGGCTGTAGGTATTATTGCCGCTCAGTCGATCGGTGAGCCTGGTACACAGCTTACTCTTAGAACATTCCACGTCGGTGGAACAGCATCTTCAACTGCTCAAGAGAGACAAGTTATTGCTGAGAAAGAGGGCTTTATACGTTACTACAACCTTAAGACTTACGCTTCAAAAGAGGGTAAAAATATAGTTGCTAACCGTAGAAATGCTGCAGTACTATTGGTTGAACCAAAGATCAAAGCTCCTTTCGCGGGTAAAGTTGAGATCCAAACTGTTCATGATGAAGTCATCATCAGCGTATCGTCAAAAAGTGATACTGTTCGTTATGTGCTTCGTAAAAACGAGATCGCTAAGCCTAATGAACTAGCCGGTGTAGGCGGTCAAATAGAGGGTAAATACTACTTCCCGTATGAGAGCGGATCTGAGGTAAAAGAGCTTGAGTCAATCGTTGAGACGATCAAAGATGGTTGGAACGTACCAAGCCGTATCCCTTATGCATCAGAGGTTTTAGTTGCAAATGGTGCTCCTGTTACACAGAAAATATTTGCAAAAGAGGATGGAGTTGTTAAATACTTCTTGCTCAAAGGTGACTTTTTAGAGAGATTTGAGGGCTTGAAAGCAGGCTATGAAGTAGTTGAAAAAGGTCTTTTTGCTACTGTTGTAGACTCAAATAACCGTGAAGCTGTACGTCACTACATAGCTCGTGGTTCAGTTATCGTTGCTGAAGATGATGCAGTAGTAGATCCTAAGTCTGTTATTGCTAAGCCTAAGAGCGATGAATCAACTGTTATTGCAGAGTGGGATCCATACTCTAACCCGATCATATCTGAGACTAACGGTATTGTTAAGTTTGAAGATATTATCAGCGGAACGACTGCAACTGAGCAGTATGATGAGCTTACAGGCAAGACTCGTTTAATGATAAACGACCACATCTCTGCCGAGTATAAGCCGACCATCGTTCTTGCTAGTGAAGATGGAGAGCTGCTGAGATATCAGCTTCAAGCTAAGACTTCGATCTATGTTAAAGATGGAGCGACTGTTAAGGTAGCGGATATTATTGCTAAAACTCCAAAAGCGCTTCAAAAATCAAGCGATATTACAGGGGGTCTTCCTCGTGTAAGTGAACTTTTTGAGGGTCGTCGTCCAAAAGCAACTGCACTTATTTCTGAAATAGACGGAACGGTTAGCTTTGGAAAACCACTTCGTGGCAAGATCAGAATAATGGTCTCATCAGATAATGGGATTATTAAAGAGTATTTTGTTGATAAATCTCATAGTGCCGTTGTAAATACGGGTGACTTTGTACACGCAGGGGAGAGACTAACGTCTGGTATTATCTCTTCACATGAGCTTCTTCGTATTATGGGTGTTAAAGCACTTTATAACTATCTAGTAAGCGAAGTACAACAGGTTTACCGTTCACAGGGTGTTAATATCTCTGATAAGCATATTGAGGTAATCTTTACTCAGATGCTAAGACAGATCAAAATTGTAAAATCAGGTGACACTAAGTTTATCGAAGGAGATCTGATCTCTAAAACTAAGTTTGCTCAAGAGAATGAGAAGATCATTAAACTTGGCGGACGTCCTGCTATCGCAGAGCCGTTCCTTGTTGGTATTACTAGAGCTGCAGTTTCTGCTGACTCTATTATCTCTGCTGCATCATTCCAAGATACTACAAAAGTATTGACAGAAGCTGCAGTAAGTGCAAAAATAGATGATCTAAACGACCTTAAAGAGAACGTTATTATCGGACGTACTATTCCGGTTGGAACTGGTATCTATAAAAATCAGCATATAGTATTTGGATATAACGAGGAGTAATCTTCGTATATCTAAAAGAACTCTGCCTCTTGCACTGATGCAAGAGGTCTCTATGCCTTAAACTCCTAAGCTCTCTACAATAAGCAGCTATAATTTCTCACATAAAATTCTATATATTAATTAATACTTAAAATAAGCTAACTTTAATCACTTTTTTTATAAGATTACGCGTCTATAACTCCCTAGAGAATAGCGAGTTAAATTCTACTGGAAAAATTAAGTAAAGGAATTGTATGCCTACAATCAATCAATTGATTCGCAATGAGCGTAAACGTGTGATTAAGAAATCAAAATCACCTGCTCTTGTATCATGTCCACAGCGTCGCGGTGTTTGTACTCGTGTTTACACGACAACGCCTAAAAAACCTAACTCGGCTTTAAGAAAAGTTGCAAAGGTTCGTTTAACTTCAGGTTTTGAGGTTATCTCATATATCGGTGGTGAGGGTCACAACCTTCAAGAGCACTCAATCGTTCTTGTTCGTGGCGGTCGTATCAAAGATTTACCGGGTGTTAAGTATCACATCGTACGTGGTGCACTAGATACTGCAGGTGTTGCTAACCGTACTGTTGCTCGTTCTAAATACGGAACAAAACGTCCTAAAAAATAGTCCCTATTTTTTAGGAACCTAAACATTAATTAGTACGCAAAACGAGCAAAGCCCGTTTTATTACGCTAACGCTAAGTTCACTTCAGCAGTGGGCTCATGAAACTAGTTTCATTTGAAATTGAGTTTTAGTGAAAAGCTGAAAAATATTAAGCTAGCACAGGATATATCTTAAGTGATATATTTTGAGTAAATTTAAAAAAAATTGAAGTAAGGAAATTACAGATGAGAAGAAGAAAAGCTCCCGTTCGTGAAATTATGCCCGATCCGGTTTATGGAAGCAAAGTTTTAACGAAGTTTATAAACAAAATTATGTATGACGGTAAAAAAAGTACTGCTGAGAAGATTATCTACAGCGCTTTGGATATCGTAAGTTCTCGCGGTGAAAAAACAGGTATCGACACTTTTAACGATGCTATCGAAAATATTAAGCCGATTATAGAAGTAAAGAGTCGCCGTGTTGGTGGTGCTACTTATCAAGTTCCAGTAGAAGTACGCCCTGTACGTCAATTGTCACTAGCTATCAGATGGTTAGTTGATGCTTCTCGTAAAAGAAATGAGAGAACGATGGCTGAGAGATTGGCTAATGAATTAATGGATGCTGCGACTGAAAAAGGAACTGCGTTCAAGAAAAAAGAAGATACTTATCGTATGGCTGAAGCAAATAAAGCATTTGCTCACTATCGTTGGTAATAGGATAAATTATGGCAAGATCACATAAACTAGAAGACGTAAGAAACATCGGTATTGCTGCTCACATTGATGCGGGTAAAACCACAACGACTGAGAGAATTCTATTCTACACAGGTCGTGAGCATAAGATCGGTGAGGTTCATGACGGCGCTGCTACAATGGACTGGATGGAGCAAGAACAAGAGCGTGGTATTACAATTACTTCAGCTGCAACAACTTGTGAATGGGACGGCAAGCAGATTAACATCATAGATACTCCGGGCCACGTTGACTTCACAATTGAAGTTGAGCGTTCTATGCGTGTACTTGACGGTGCTGTTTCAGTTTTCTGTGCAGTTGGTGGAGTTCAGCCACAATCTGAGACTGTTTGGAGACAGAGAAACCGTTACGGTGTTCCATCTATCGTTTATGTAAATAAAATGGATAGAACAGGTGCAAATTTTTATGCAGTTGAAGAACAAATTCGTACTCGCCTAAAAGGAAATCCGGTTCCAATTCAGATACCAATAGGTGAAGAAGATGGCTTTAAAGGTATTATAGATCTTGTTAAGATGAAAGCGATAGTTTGGGATATAGATGCTGCAATGGGTTCAAATTACCATGTAGAAGAGATTCCTGCTGATTTAGCTGATAAAGCTGCAGAGTATCGTGAAAAACTTATTGAATCTATATCTGAAGCTGATGGTAACGAACATCTTGCAGAAAAATATCTAGAGGGTGAAGAACTAACTAATGATGAGATAATTGCAGGTATTAAAGCTGCTACGATCGGTATGCATATCGTTCCAATGGTATGTGGTACATCATTTAAAAACAAGGGTGTTCAGACACTTCTTGATGCTGTTGTTGCATATCTTCCAGCTCCGACAGAAGTTGCTGCTATTCGCGGTACGATGATGGATGATGAAGAGGTAGAAGTTGTTGTTGACTCTTCTGACAAGGGAGCATTTGCATCTCTAGCGTTTAAAATTATGACTGACCCATTCGTTGGAACACTGACTTTTATCCGTGTTTATCGCGGTTCACTGGAAGCAGGTTCATTCGTCCATAACTCTACAAAAGATAAAAAAGAGAGAATAGGCCGTATCGTGAAGATGCACGCAGTGAAACGTGAAGAGGTAAAAGAGATCTACGCAGGTGAGATAGGTGCAGTTGTTGGTCTTAAATATACAACTACCGGTGATACTCTTTGTGATGCTTCGGATCCTGTTGTTCTAGAGCGTATGGATTTCCCTGAGCCGGTTATCTCTGTTGCTGTTGAGCCAAAAACAAAAGCAGATCAAGAGAAGATGGGACTAGCACTTGGTAAGCTTGCTGCAGAAGATCCATCTTTTAGAGTTCACACTGATGAAGAGACTGGTCAGACTATTATTTCAGGAATGGGTGAGTTACACCTTGAAATTCTTGTAGATAGAATGAAAAGAGAGTTCAAAGTTGAAGCTGAAGTAGGTGCTCCGCAGGTTTCATACCGCGAGACAATCAGAAATGAAGTTTCTCAAGAGTATAAATACGCTAAGCAGTCTGGTGGACGTGGACAATTTGGACATGTATACCTTAGAATCAAGCCGGGTAAAGCTGGTGATGGATTTATCTTCCACAACGAGATCAAAGGTGGTGTTATTCCAAAAGAGTACATTCCTGCAGTTGAAAAAGGTTGTGAAGAGACTATGGCTAACGGTGTTCTTGCAGGTTATCCTATGGAAGACGTTGAAGTTACACTTTATGATGGTTCATTCCACGAAGTCGACTCTAACGAGATGGCATTTAAACTTGCTGCATCTATGGGCTTTAAAGAGGGTTGTAGAAAAGCAAATCCTGCGATTCTAGAGCCGATTATGAAAGTTGAAGTTGAAGTTCCTGAAGATTATATGGGTGACGTTATCGGTGACCTTAACCGTCGTCGTGGACAGATTAATGCAATGGGTGATAGAGCAGGAAACAAAATTGTTGATGCTTTCGTTCCTCTAGCTGAGATGTTTGGTTACTCAACTGACCTTCGTTCTGCTACTCAAGGTAGAGCAACGTACGCTATGGAATTCGATCACTATGAAGAAGTTCCAAGAAATGTATCTGAAGAGATCATTAAAAAGAGAAACGGCTAAACCGCTATAAAAAATGCCTCCTACTTATAAAGGAGGCATTTACTACAAACTATCTACAAAAAATCAAAATCTTACGATTAATTAGTTTTATTTCTATTTTTTAAATAAGATAAAAACTTTACTACTGCTCTTAAAGCTAGTATAATTATATAGACAGCGGATGTCCAAAGAAGCGGATGCAGAAAATTTCCACGCTCCATCATCAAAGAAGCTCTCTGCATAGGCGAAGTTAAGAGGTCTGAGTGCTGTAAAAGAGATAGCACCAACAAGATTGACAGGAAGTAAATAAGTTCAATTTTTATTTTTTTAATCATAACGCAATTATATCTACTATAATTAAAAAAATAAAAAAAATCAGGCAAAAAAATGAAAACAATTATAGCAATATCTCTTCTCTCATTAACTCTCTTTGCTAAAAACCCTTCAGTGTACTCTCAATTGGGTGATATAATTTACGATAACTCAACAGCTATAGAAAAATTATCAGAGATTGCAGAGCTTTCAAACTATAAAAAAGAGATACAAGAGTATATAAAAGATGTCAACATTACAAAAAAAGATGGATTTGCCATCGAGTCCGGAGATAGAAGCGTAGATGACACGCACTATTTGAAAAAGCTAAGGGAGCTTTACAAAAAAGATAGAAATTTTTTAAGGATCTCAAAAATCAGTTTTGAAGAGTCAATGCAAAAGAGTAACGTTAGACTTTTTGAGCAGCTGATCAATTCCGAGATTATAGAGTTAGATGAGTATGAGAGACGCATTGTAGAGTTCTATACTACCCATAAGGACGAGATATCACTCCCACCAGAGGTAAAACTATTTGTTGAAGAGGCTCTTAAAAAGCGCAAGAGTGAAATAGAGGCGAGAGAAGCCGCAAATAAGAGAGATAGTGAAGCCGAGAGGATAAGATGGCTTAGAGAGAAAGACAAAGAGAGAGAAGAGAGAAAAATAAAGCAGCTTGAAGAGGAGCTGCTTAAAAAAAAGAGAGAGATCAGAGAGTATCAAAAAGAGGAGCTGCTAGGTAGCTGACCAAATTGGCTCTTCATATATTGTAGGTCTTCCCTCAAGCGTCAGATAGGGCTTGTAGTGAGATTTATATGCTAAAGATGGGCAATCTTTTACGTAGTATCCTAGGTATATCCATCTCTTTTTGCTTCTTTTTGCAAATGTTATCTGATTATATAAAGAGAGTCTTCCTAGCGATAAGTGTGTATAAGCAGGATCATAGTAGAAGTATATAGAAGATATCCCGTCTTCTAAAATATCGATAAGATCAACTCCTATAAGTTCATCGTCCAAAAAGTATAAAACCTCATAACCGAAATCGTTATGGGCATCAACAAAAGAGTTATAATAGCTCTGTGCAGATGAGGGCGTATGATCCCACCCTTTTTTCTCATTCATAAAAAGATGATATTTTTCAAATAGTTCCAGGTGTGCTTTGCTGATCGTAGGTCTTTGAATATAGCTTTTAACATCGGAAGCTTTTCTTATAACTCTTCTTTGAGATGAGGAGAATTTGAAATTTTCAACATCTATTTTTATACTTTTGCACTCATCACAGGCAGGGCAGATAGGTCTGAAGTACATCTTACCGAATCTTCTATATCCGCGCTCTATGAGATCTTGACAGTAATCAACTGAACACTCGTCAATGACTTTGTAGTGCGTTGTCTGATTCATATCAGGCAAGTAGGAGCATTTGTCGCTTACTCTAAACTCTTTAAGTATATTCATACTCGAAGTCTGACATAATTATTATTATAAAAAGGTATATAAATGAAAGAGATATTTAAAAAATATAAAATTATAATATTTAGGACAGCAGGTGCAGTTATGTTAGTTGTAGGGTTTGCATTGTACTTCTGGATCTCTCCAAAAGAGGTTGCAACCCAAAACGAGATAGCTGCTGCTAACGTTGCCAGAATGGAGGCGAGTGTGCGCGGCAGTTCTTCGTCTACAAATCAGAGGCAGGAACCTTCTTCTTCAAAGTTTGTTGAAGAACTTAAAAATGCTCAAAAGAAACAGATACAGTATATGACCATTTTAAGTATGGTTTTTGGAGCTGTTTTTCTGGGCTATAGCTTTATCTCTAAGCCTAAGAGCGATTCTGAGATATAAGCACATCCTCTATCATCTTATCTATATCGCCATCCAGTATAGCGCTGACATTTGAGTATGCTACGTTGCTTCTTGTATCTTTTATCTGCTGATATGGCTGCATAACGTAAGAGCGTATCTGGTGCCCCCATCCTATCTCACTTTTTGCAACACCGTCTGCTTCAGCTTTTTGTGCTTCAAGTTCAAGTTCATATAGTCTTGATTTTAGCATCTTCATAGCGGTCGCTCTGTTTTTATGCTGACTTCTGTCATTTTGGCACTGAACAACTACGCCTGTGGCAATGTGCGTGATTCTTATAGCAGATTCTGTTTTGTTAACGTGCTGCCCGCCTGCACCGCTTGAACGGTAGGTGTCTACACGAATATCTTTATCCTCTATCTCGATGTTAATGTCATCGTCTATTTCAGGAGATACCATAACAGAGCTAAACGAGGTGTGTCTTTTGGCATTAGAGTCAAAAGGTGATATGCGCACGAGCCTGTGGATGCCGTTTTCAACTTTTAGATATCCGTAGGCATTCTCACCTTTGATAAGCAGCGAGACATCTTTTATGCCAGCTTCATCACCTGCTTGGTAGTCGAGAAGTTCAACGCTCCATCCGCGTCTCTCTGCAAATCTTTTGTACATTCTAAGAAGCATAGATGCCCAGTCTTGAGACTCTGTTCCGCCGGCTCCGGGGTGAATTGATAAAATGGCATTGTTAGCATCCGTCTCTTCGCTCAGCAATACCTCTATCTCCATGGCGCGGATAAAATCTTCAAGCTCTTCGGCCCCATCAAAACACTCTTTTATGGAATCCTCATCACTCTCCTCTTTCGCCATCTCATAGAGCTCTTTTGCATCATCAAGAGCATCTTTTGCAACGTTGTATTTTTTTAGTTTTCTCTCACACTGCGTCTTCTCTTTTTGCACAACCGCAGCATTTGCAGCATCATTCCAAAAGTCTTGAGAGTTTTCAAGCTCCGAGATCTCATCAAGACGCTCTTGAAGTTTATGAGGCTCAACTACGCCTGTGATATTGTTCATCTTTTTTGAAAGGTTTTTTAAAAGCTCTGTATATTCGTAATTATCCATAAAATCAATCCAATAGTGTATAATTGCGATTATATTAAATTGAGGCTTAAAATGAAGATTATTTCTAGTCCGCAAGAGTTAAAAGAGCACCTTAAAAGTATAAAAAACTCTATTGGTTTTCAAGGAAACCAAAGTATTGGTTTTGTACCGACAATGGGAGCTCTGCATGAGGGTCATATCTCACTTATAAAGAAGGCAAAAGAGCAAAATGAGACTGTAGTCGTCTCTATATTTTTAAATCCGACGCAGTTTTTAAAGGGTGAAGATCTGGATAAGTACCCCAAAAAAGATGAAGCCGACAAGAAGATATGCGAGATAAGCGGTGTTGATGTTCTTTTCTTCCCTCAGCCAAGTGATATGTATGGAGCCGATGAAGTCTCGATCCTTGCACCAAAGGTTAGAGGCTATGTCTTGGAGGGAGAGAGTAGACCGGGGCACTTTAACGGTGTTTTAACTGTTGTCATGAAACTATTTAACATCGTAAACCCGACAAGGGCATATTTTGGCAAAAAAGATGCACAGCAGTTAAACCTTATCTCCTTGATGGTCAAGCAGTTTTTTATGAGTGTTGAAATAATTCCAGTTGACACGGTTCGTGAAAAAGATGGTTTGGCACTTAGTAGCAGAAACGCATATCTTAGAAAAGATGAGAGAGCTGAGGCTCTTAAAATTTCATCCTCTCTTAGACTCTCAAGTGCTATGGTCAGTAGAGGAGTTCTGGATGCAAAAGAGATAAAGAGCGCCATGAGAGAACTTTTAGCACCGTTAGAGATCTTTTATGTAGAGATTTTAGACCGTGAGTTTAATCAGCTCTCAAAGGTTGAGATCGGTAATACGGTAATTTTAGTTGAGGTAAAAGTGGGAGCTACAAGACTACTTGATAATATCTGGCTTTAGGTAGCCCTCTTCAACTAGTGTGTCAACTATATTTTTAAAGACAGGTACTGCCGTTTGAGCTGCAAACTGGCTTTTTTTAGGTCGGATAACAATTGTTCCGATGGTGTATCTGTTATTCTTATCATTCGCAAAACCTAAAAAAGCCGTGTTATATTCGTTGACATACTTTCTATCTTCAACAATGTGTGCTGTTCCTGTTTTTCCTCCAACCTCTAAGCCGTCAGTTTTGGCTTTTACGCCTGTTCCTTCATTGACCGTTTTGATTAAGATCTTTTTTACTCTGTGCGCAGTTGAACTTTTTATTACTTGAGGCTGTTCCTGTTTTGGTATATCGATCTCTCTGTTGTAGTGATCTATAAAAGATTCCACCACTCTTGGCGTAACCATCCTTCCGTTGTTGTTAAAGACGCTGTATGCGCGGATAAGTTGCATCAGGTTTGCACGCATACCGTATCCGTAGGAGCAGGTAGCCTTATAGATCTCATTTTCAAGCTGCATTATATGAGGAACGGAACCTGCCTTTTCATAGACAAGATCAGGCGTAGATTTTGACGCAAAACCGAAATCAAGCAGACCTTGATTGAATGCAACTCCAGAGAGCTTTTGTGCAAGCTGTGCAATTCCGATGTTTGATGAGTGAACGATCACATTTTCGGCACTTAACCAATCAAACTTATGCTCATCTGTTATAACTTTTTTTCCGATCTTGTAGCGTCCGTTATGCCCGTTTACCAGATCATAAGGATTGACAAGTCCTTTATCTAAAAGGAGAGCAAACGTGATGGTCTTTATAACACTCCCAGGCTCAAAGCTGTACTCGATCATGGAGCTGTTTAGGGAAGGATAATCACTTTTTTGTATGGCTTTTGGCATAAATCTGTTTGAGCTTGCCATGGTGATGACTTTAGCGCTTTTTGTATCCATTACCGCAGCTATCACCTCTCTAGCTTCTAGTTCAATCTTCATCCTGTCGAGCATCTTCTCTACTCTTAGTTGAAGAGCGATCGGTATATTTAGTTTTACGTCAAGCCCCTTTATCTCTGGTTTTGTAAAACTATCTTTGTTTAGGATGATATAGCCGTTCACATCTCTTTTGCCTTGGCTTAGTTCATCTTGTTTTGCCTGAAGTTCATTTTCAAACTTTTTCTCTATCCCCTTGACACCTTTGACGTATGTGTATCCGTCATCTTCAACTTTATGAGGGTAGCCTATGATGGGTGTTAAAAGTTTGCCATAAGGGTACTCTCTGCTCTCTCCGCTCTCAATAATGCTAAGACCGTGGAGTGAAGTTCTGCCTGTTATTGGATTTTTTCTCTCAACAAAAACATTTAGTCGTCTAAGCTCGTAAGCCAACTGCTTGAGATATTGTGCCGCTTTTTGTTCGATGTTATAGCTAAGAACTACAACCCCTTTTTGCTTGCTTATCTTCTTTTTTATCTCTTTTGCGTCAATACCTGAGTAGATGCTAAATAGTTCTATAAAAAGGTCTCTCTTTTTTGGGTCTATATAGTGAGTGTTTACGACTGCTTTATAAAGTTTTACTGTAGAAGCTATATGAAATCCATCAGCACTTATGATGGAGCCCCTGATGGCTTTTGAGCTCTCTTTTGTATAGAGAGATGGGAGGTCGCGCGGCTTTAGCGTGGTTAGAAGCATAACGCCTAAAAATAGTAAAAATCCAAGAACGATCAGTGAATAGAGTATAAATATCTTTTTACTTTTGTTCTCTGTGTTTGCATTTTGGTTGTTCATATTTTAGCTGTCTTGGTTTTTTAATGGATTATAGCATCTTATGCTAATGAAGTGTGTTAATAAAAAGCTACGAAAGAAGTTCTTTCGTAGCAATAAAAGTTAGGTTTAGAGTTGAGTTCTGCCTAGCTCTTTGTAGGCACTTAGCGCTTTGTTGCGAATTTCTAGCATAAGCTTCATACTGGTTTCTGCTTTTCCGATGGCAAGTGCAGCTTGGTGCAGATCTTTGACCTGTCCCGTTGCCATATCACCGACCGCCTTGTCACCCTTTTCTTGAAGTTCGTTAACTTCATTGATGGCAGATTTAAGTGTTTTGGCAAAATCCTCACCGCCAACACCCTCTATCTTACTTTTTTGTTTTAACAGATCGGCGGAGGAGATGCCTGAAATGTTCTCAATACTACTCATAATATACCTCTACTTATTGCAACAGCGAAATTGCGCTGTTTGCCATGTTTTTAGAACTCTCGAAAGCCGCGACGTTGGCTTGATAACTTCTAGTTGCTTCTACTAGATCGGCCATTTCGATAACAGGATTAATGTTAGGGTATGCCACATAGCCGTTAGCGTCTGCATCAGGATGATTCGGCTCATACTTTAAGTTGGGCTCTCTGTCGTCGCGTGAGATCTTATCAACTATAACGCTCATTATAGCAGGATTTACCTTTTTACCGAATTCACCCTCATTTAGCGGGTCTTGATATTTTGCACTCTCACTCATGCCATTGATTGCTTTGTTGAACTCTTCATTGAAGTTTATCGCTTTAAATACGACCTCTTTTCTTCTGTATGGTCCGCCCTCGTCAGTTCTGGTCGTCTGAGCGTTTGCAATGTTTTGAGAGATTGTATTTACACGAACTCTCTGGGCAGATAGTCCGTAACCGCTGATATCAAAACTGCTTAAAAAATTTGACATAATTTACCTTTAACTAACTTTTGAAGACGCATCTATTACGCTCTTGTAGATGCCTGAATTTTTCTTCATGGCATTAACCAGAGCATTAAACATAATGGAGTTTTTGCTCATCTCTGTTGTTTCAACATCAAGATCCACACTGTTGCCGTCATTTCTTGCCATATGCCCGTCTCTAAAGAATCTCTTTGGCATATATGAGCTCTTCTCATCCAAGAGCGGCAGATGCGCTCCGTCTGTTTGAGCCATCTGAAGCTTTGGAGTGTTTTTGTTTAAAATTTGTGCTCTTTGCTCTGAGAGCGCATCTTCAAAACTTATATCTCTTGGTCTGTAAAAAGGAGTGTCCGCGTTTGCAATGTTTGAAGATATCATATCCTGACGCATCGCTCTGTAGTCAAGCGCTTTTGCGGCAAGATGCTGTGAAGCTGAAACTTGTATGCTCATTGGGAACTCCTTTTATTTATTTGTAGTTCTACAAGCAATTAAAGTTCCAAAATATATAACAAATCTATTTAAGCGTATATTAATGACATCTGCTTCATAATGTTCATTAAGGTTGCAAGAGTAACCCAAATTTTTTATCTACAAGGAGTTCTTATGAAAAGAGCTGGTTTTACTATGATCGAGTTGATCTTTGTTATAGTTATTTTAGGTATTTTAAGTGCTGTTGCGCTTCCAAGATTGGTCGGTGTTGCAGAAGACGCAAGAATTGGAACTGTTGAGGCTTTCGTAGCGACTCTTAACAGAAGTGCCGGACCTACAATGTGGTCTAATACAATGAGAAGTGCTACTCCTGGTTCAGTGGTAGGGCTTCAGCTAGAAGACTTTATTGATATTCCTGCAGGCATAACTATTGATGTTAATAATCTTGGTGGTTGTGGGGATAATGACAACAATACTTCTACCTTTAATGGTGGAGCTATAGCTACTGTTAATTCTTTAACTAATGTAGAGACTATATACTGTGAAGACGGTAACGGTGTAGATGCACCAAGATTTAGTTTTGCAGAAAATGACTATAACTTGTCTGTACAAGCTAACTAGGGTTTATTTTCCCTCGTTCCCACGCTCCCGCGTGGGAATGCATATAAAAGTAGTTATTTTTAAGTTATTTTCGAATGATTTTAAAATTATTACTCAAGGTTTGTTATGAAATTTTCTCGCGCTTTTACTATTATAGAACTTGTTTTTGTCATAGTAGTTTTAGGCATACTTATGAGTATAGCCCTGCCTAAGTTAAGCGATACTGTTGTACAGGCTGATATTGCAAAAGGGCGTGGTGATGTTGCGACCATCCGCTCTGCTATAGCAAATGAGAGAAAAAGCAACGTGATAAGAGGAAGTGCATCTTATCCAACTACGCTTGATGACGCTACCGGACTTTTTGGTGCAATTCTGACATACCCGATGACAAATAGTGCTACCTCAGGCAATTGGAATAAGACAGCTGACAATCAATATAGATTTTATATCGGTTCTACGCCAACGACTTTTACATATGATCCTGATACTGGAATATTTACGTGTACGTCTGGCTCCAATAACTGCGACGATTTAGTTGATTGATATTTATTTTCTATCTCGTTCCCACGGTCTACGTGGGAATGCAGAGCATGTCAGTAATTTAAAATAGAGACTCCCACGCAGGAGCATGGGAGCGAGATAAAAAAATTGAACTACTACAACATAACACTCCTTAACTCTCCGTTAGATGCCTTTACCTACCAAAGCCAAAATACCATAGATATCGGCACAAAAGTAAAAGTAAAATTTAGAAACAGGGAAGTTTATGGGGTTGTGCTTGCCTCATGTAAAGAGCCCGATTTTAAAACAAGCGATATATTAGAGATCAGCGACTCCATCTACTCACAAAAACAGATCTCCCTTGCCAGATTTATCTCAACTTACTATTTTTGTTCACTTGGGGAAGCGTTTGGGGTTATGTTGCCTTATGAGTCTGGTGTGCATTCCCACGCGGAGCATGGGAACGAGAGAGTGTTACCGCAGATAACTCTTTCAACCAAACAAAACGAAGCACTGGAATTTTTGAAAAAGCACAAAACTGCACTCCTCTTTGGCGATACGGGAAGCGGAAAAACAGAGATATATATGAAGTACTTTGAAGAGATGATGGAGCAGAAGAAGCGCTCTATATTTCTTATGCCAGAAATTTCTCTTACTCCACAGATGAACCAGAGACTCCATAAGCATTTTGGGGATGCAGTCGTTATGTGGCACTCAAAGCTCACACCAAAACAGAAAAAAGAGTCTCTGAGAAAAATTCATGACGGAAGTGCGAAGATTATAGCAGGTCCTCGTTCTGCGCTGTTTCTGCCAGTGAAAGATTTAGGGCTGATAGTCGTAGATGAGGAGCATGATGAGAGCTATAAATCATCTTCACGCCCTCGTTACAATGCAAGAGATATTGCCATCTATATGGGAAAAATATATGATGTTGGCGTTGTTTTGGGAAGTGCTACGCCGAGTTTGACGACCTATGTAAAGTTTCCACATTTTAGACTTAGAGGCGGGCACTTTAGCTCTAAAAAAGAGTTTTTGTATGAGCGTTCAAGCGAAAAACTCTCGCCCATCATACTGAATAGTCTGCAAAAAACGCTAGAAGCAAAAGAGCAGGCGATACTTTTTCTGCCTACTCGTGCAAACTTCAAGTATCTTATCTGCTCTGATTGCGGGCATACATATAAGTGCGAATTTTGCAGTGTCGGGATGAGCATTCATCATAAAACGAGGTCTATAAATTGCCACTACTGCAACTTTGCTCTCTCAATCCCGCAGGAGTGTTCGGAGTGTAAAAGCCCGAATCTTATAAGTTCAAGACTTGGGACGGCGGAGGTTGTAAAAGAGATACAGAGTGAGTTTGATGAGGTAAATGTAGAGCAGTTTGACAGAGATGTCATTACAACAGCAAACAAGCTAAAGGAGGCACTAAAACGATTTAACGACAAAGAGATAGATATACTTGTCGGAACGCAGATGATAAGCAAGGGGCATGATTATCATGGCGTCTCTTTAGCCGTTGTTTTAGGGCTTGACAATATGCTAAATATGAGTGATTACAGAGCAAGAGAAAAGGCGCTCTCCACACTTGTTCAAGTAGCTGGAAGAAGTGGGAGAAAAGAGAGTGCAAAAGTGCTTGTTCAAACATTCAACGAAGATTTTTTTAATGCATACATAGAGAGATATGAAGATTTTTTAGAGGATGAGAAAGAGTACAGAAAAGAGCTCTATCCGCCCTATAAAAAATTGTGCCGTATTCTCTTTTCACACAAAAACGGCATTAAAGCAAGCGAAGCTATGCAACAGATGCAAGAGTCTTTAAGAAGGTTTTCAAATGTAGAGATAGTCGGGTTTGGAAAGTGCGGCATTGAGCGGGTTGCCGATAAGTACAGATTTGAGATACTTCTGCGTTCAGATAAAAGCACCGATATCATTAAAGCTATTTCTGCATGTAAGAACACTATGGCAGAAGTAGATATGGACCCTATCGAATTTGGCTGATGTTGTCAAAGAACCAGTAAAACGCCATCATTACTCCTGTCGTCTTTTGATAGCTCTCATTAAACATAAACTCTTTTGCCTCTTTGGTCGGAATGTAGATAACCTCTATATCTTCATCATCTAATCCGCCTCCATCGTTTACCCTCATAGAATCATCACACTCGGCATAGTAGAGAGTTTGAAAGGTTGTGTTGGCATAAATATTAAATTTACTTGATATGGGAAGATGATACAATTTAAAGCCATAAATGTATCAAAAAATGATACAATAAATTCATGAAAACAGATCAAAGCACAGCTTCTTTAGAAAATGAATTAAAATGGATATGGCAGAGCAGTAACTTTCCAAATTTTACTTATGATAATGTCAATCTTGATAGTCTGACTTATAAGTTTGGTCAGCTTAAGATGGTAGAGAATTTTATGAATCGGAGCGATTCAAATGAATTGCTACTTGAGGTACTTCTTGATGAGGCAATAGCAACATCCGCTATTGAAGGGGAAATACTTCAAAGATCATCGGTTCGTTCATCTATCAATAAGCTTTTAAAACTTGGACTTGAAGATGATTATAGTTATACCGTACAATCTGATAATCTAATAGAGATACTCATAGATGCAAAATCAAATAAAGAGCCATTAACTAAAAAAAGATTATCTGCATGGCATAAAGCACTTTTTCCTACAGGAAGCTCAGGATTAAGAGATATCACAATAGGCGCATACAGAAATGATGCCCAAGATATGCAAATAGTATCTGGTCCTTGGGAAAAAGAGAAAACTCACTACATAGCACCACCATCAAGTAGTATAGATAGACTCATGGAAGATTTTTTAAAATGGCTCAACACTAAAGATGAACAAAACAGTATCTATAAAGCTATAGTAGCTCATCTTTACTTTGTACTAATACACCCATTTGACGATGGAAACGGAAGAATCGCTAGAGCCATAACTGATTATGTACTAGCTGGGTCAAATTTGGCAAATGCAAAGTTTTATTCTATCTCTACCATTATTTATAAAAATAGAAAAGAGTACTATGATGTTCTGGATTATGTTTGTAAAAATACAAATCAAGATATTACACTATGGATAGAATGGTTTGTAAAACTTCTTGAAATATCTATCGATGAAACCCTTCAAAAAGTCGAAGTAGTACAAACAAAAGCAAAGTTTTGGGATAAACACAGAGCTGAAAAATTAAATGACAGACAAAAAAAAGTGATACTCAAAATGCTCTCATATCTTCCAGAAAAATTTGAAGGTGGTATGAGGGTAAATAAATATATGAGCTTAACCAAATCCCAAAGACTCACAGCTAGTAGGGATATAGCAGATTTAGTTCAAAAAGGAATCTTTGAGAGTTTTGGAAAAGGTCGGGGTGTATATTATGAACTTAAAATATAAGGTGTTAACTGAATAAGTTTATGCACGAAGCTGCTTTACAAGAACAAAAGCATCTTTTTCTCTGTGCCAAAGCAAAATGGCAACACTGTCATGCGTCACAACGGCTTCCCATTTTCTGCTGATCCCTTTGGCAGAGTAGTTTATTAAAATGGGTTTTACGAAATTTGGTTCTTTAAGAGTTTGAACCCGTTCTATCTTGTACACATAGCTCTCCGTTATAAAAGTAGCAGACACTCTGCGGTGCACCGACTCTTGCAAATTTTGTCTCATTTGCAATATGCAGATTTATGCTCTCGTCATAGTTTGATTTTAGCTGCAGAAATGCTGTTTTTTCCTTGCCCGAGAGTTTTTTGGTTGCAACTTGAACTACGCGAAGAGGATCAATGGCTCGGTTGTTTTTATATAGTCCAAAATGGAGATGCGGACCGGTTGAGAGCCCGGTACTTCCGACATAACCGATGATCTGACCCTTTTTTACATAAGAGCCTTTTCTAATACCTTTTCTAAATGAGCTTTGATGTGCATATAGACTCATATAGCCATCTTCATGTTGAACTTTTATCAGTTTGCCATACCCTCTTGTTTCTCCTATAAAGATGACTCTTCCGCTTCCTGCAGCTGCGATTGGAGTGCCTCTTGAAGCAGCATAATCAACTCCCAAATGGGCACGATATTTTTTCAAAACAGGATGAAATCTTCTTTTTGTAAAGCGTGAAGATATTCTAGCTCCTCTTACCGGATTGCCAAGCAGAAAACCCTCTATCTCTTTTGCATCTTCATTATAAAATCTGCCGTCGTCATTTAAGTAGATGTAGTGCTTTTTGCCTCTCATCTCTATCATTGCGGCTTTTAGTGTCGGCATGGAGAATGGCTTTCCAAGACGATATTTCTGCTCATATATCATCGCCAATGTATCACCTTTGCGAAGGTCTCTTTTGAAGTTTAGCGAGTGTTTAAAGCTTGAGACAAAAATGGTTGCAAGTTTAACAGAACCCGTCTCTTTTATAATGTCAAGATATGGTGAGTGCTCTATTTTTAGGGTAAATGCCTCGACTCTTGTCTCGCTGATTATAGGCAGCGTCTCAAAAAAGTACTCAGCGTTATTTTTGTAGATGTGGATCTGCAACTCATCATTTAGAGGTATAAAAACTTGAGAAATTTCCCCGTTTTTCTCTTTTGATATCTGGTAGTGAACGCCTGAATAGATCTCTTCGGTAAGTTGTTGCTCATCTTCATCCAAGTTGTAGTAGAGCGGTTTTAGCGGAAGGGAGTTCTTCTCTAAAAACATAAGGTATGTCTCGCCGTTGTTCCAGCGGTAAGTCTCGACCTGTGCCCCAAAAAGGGATGTTGCAAATATAAAAAATATAAAAAATCGTCTCATAAATATAACCGTAAATGTAAAATTTTTCAAAATAATTTTAAAACTCTAACAAAATTTGCCTTAGTGTGAGGTTTGTTTGCTATAATCGCACTATATTAACTATAAAGTAGAAAAATGAAGCAGATAGTTGTCCTTTTAATTGTAGCCTTAGAGCTTTTTGGAGTTGTTGTAAAATCCCCTGT
Organism: Sulfurimonas crateris; assembly: GCF_005217605.1. Lineage (NCBI taxonomy): Bacteria > Pseudomonadati > Campylobacterota > Epsilonproteobacteria > Campylobacterales > Sulfurimonadaceae > Sulfurimonas > Sulfurimonas crateris. Next base: position 363,715 of record NZ_SZPX01000001.1, read on the forward strand.
TATTGGAATAAATGAGGATGCAACAGAAGTTACGATCGAGATTGAAAAGATCGATGTTGGGGTGAGCGGTTTTATCGTTCACGGGATCGATGGAGAGCATACTACCATCTTAAAAAATGCCGTAGTGAAGAGTTTTGATGAGAAGAGCAAAACTGCAAAAGTAGCTATCAGCGAATTTAATGCACTAAGCAGCAGCGCCCTGCCAAGCGGAAGATGGGATGTTAAAGTCGGTGATACGGCTGTTTTGGCTTTTGGTTATACAAGAGCTCTTCTTATTGCTCCAAACGAAGATATATACTACAGAGTGACAAAAAGTTCAAATGTTCAGTGGATACATCCGGACATTTTTGCTACTGTTCTATCGTTTAACGGACACCCCACGCCACTTAGAAGTGATTTTACCCAGATGAGCAAAATCTCGTCTGTGGGCTTGGTTTTTATCTATCTGGATGAGAGAGTCTATACGCTAGATGCAAAAAGCTTTAAAATATTGGCTATTACGGATGCAAAACTAGAGCAAAAAGAGGTAAACCTTCCTTTTTATATGAGAGTCCCTGAAATTGATGCCAATTGGTGGGGAGAGGGAAGTGACGAGCTCGAAGAGTATGAGCCTCACTACTATGAACTGATGGTAAAAGCAAATCCAGCTAACAAAGAGCTTTATGAGATAGTAAAAAGCGGCGGTGAAAAACTAGAAGATATAGTTGAAGAATTTGATTTTGAAGGGAAAAAAGATGATAGAAAAAAAACATTTGGACTATTTTAAGAGCGTTGTTGGTGATGAAAATATCTATAGCGATAAAGCACATCTAATAGCCTACTCTTATGATGCAACTCGTGAGCACTTTGAGCCAGATGCCGTTATATTTCCAAGAGATGAGGATGATATAAGCAAGGTTTTAAAGTACTGCAACGAACATAGAATCGTTATAGTTCCCCGCGGAGCGGGAAGCGGTTTTACAGGCGGAGCACTTCCAAGCAGCGGCGGAGTTGTCCTTGCTATGGAAAAACATATGAATAAAATCCTAGAGATCGATATGAAAAATATGGTCGCGGTCGTTCAACCGGGTGTGATAAATATGGACTTGCAGCGTGCCGTCGAAGAGGTCGGACTCTTTTATCCGCCCGATCCTGCTTCTCAGGAGTACTCAAGCATAGGCGGGAATGTCAGCGAAAATGCAGGCGGTATGAGAGCTGCAAAGTATGGCATCACGAAAGATTACGTTATGGCAACTCGCGCCGTGCTTCCAAACGGCGACATTATTAAAGCTGGAAAAAGAACCATCAAAGATGTGGCAGGTTATAACATCAGCGGTATCTTAATAGCTTCAGAGGGGACTTTGGCAGTTCTAAGCGAGATCACTCTAAGACTTATCCCTAAACCTAAGATGACAAAAACGGCGATGGGTATCTTTAATAGTGTGAGCGATGCTATGAATGCCGTATATAAAACTATGGCAAGCGGTGTGACACCTGTTGCTATGGAGTTTTTAGACAACTTGACCATCCGTGCGGTTGAGCAGACTTTCAAAAAGGGTCTTCCTGTTGATGCGGGCGCACTTTTGGTAACAGACGTGGATGGAAATTTGGAAGATGATCTTGATTTTCAACTCGCCGTGATTGAGAAGGTCTTTAAAGAGAACGGCTGTTATGAGTTCAGAATAGCAAAAGATAAAAAAGAGGCGGGCGATCTCTGGTTTGCAAGACGCAACGCTTCTCCTGCGCTTAGTGTTTACGGAAGTAAAAAACTAAACGAAGATGTTACCGTTCCGCGCTCAGCTCTGCCTGAACTTTTAGAGAAGTTTTATGCGATAGCCGACAAATATAATGTAAAGATTCCTTGTTTTGGGCATACCGGAGACGGCAACGTTCATACGAACGTAATGGTTGATGGAAAAGACCCTGAGCAGGTAAAAATCGCTTACCAAGCAATAGAAGAGGTGTTTCAGGCAACCGTCGATCTTGGAGGAACATTAAGCGGAGAGCATGGAATAGGGCTTGCAAAAGCACCATATATGTCTATGGCATTTACGCCTGAAGAGATGGCACTTTTTAAATCTATAAAGATGGCGTTTGATCCAAACAATATTCTAAACCCTGCAAAGATGGGATTGAGTTAAAAAATAATGCAAGCAGTAAAAAGTAAAGTTTTTAAACTCTATAAACATTTGAAACTTTTTATAACTTCGTTTATAGATAGAGATCTTACTTTTTATGCTGCAAGTCTTAGCTTTTATACAATTTTTACGCTTATACCGCTTCTTATAATCGTACTTACACTATTTACCTCTATGCCAAACTTCTCAGAGCACTACGGGAAGATACAAGAGTTTATTTTCTCAAACATTATGCCGGTTAACTCCGAGGCACTGATGGGGCATATAAACTCATTTTTGCAAAATTCGGTTAAGATGAGCATGGTTAGTTTTGCAGTGATTATCGTATCTTCACTCCTCTTTTTTCAAAACTTCGAGTATATAGCCAATAAGATATTTCATGCAAAAAATAGGGGGCTTTGGCAGTCTGTAACTACGTTTTGGACTCTTTTGACACTAACACCAATAGGACTTGGTCTCTCTTTTTATATAACAGGTTACGCTGCTTCTTTGATGGCAAGCAACGAGTATACATCAGGGATAAATATTTTGCCTTATGTTCCGTATCTCATTATTTGGGCGCTGTTTTTTCTTATATTTCAGATATCTGCCAATACAAAGATCCATGCAAAAGCTTCGTTAATAAGTTCTTTTATAATATCTATAGTATTTAGTATTGCCAAAAACGGCTTTATCTACTACGTTTTTTATAACAAGGCCTATGCAACCATGTATGGCTCTTTCTCCATAGTTATGTTTCTGTTTTTGTGGATATATGCGTCGTGGATAATCTTTGTCTATGGGCTAAAACTGTGCTACATGATAAATCGCGTATATGAAAAGAGAGCAGCCAAAGAGCAAGAGCGCGTAGAGAACTCTCCTGCTAAAGATAGCTCCGAGACTAAGCAGGATATAGAAGAGAAAAAGATATTGGTTTAAGCCTGCCAGAACTCCTTCTTTGCCTAGATTTAGAAGCCAAAGAAGAGCAGGGTCGAAAATATCTCCAAAACCTATAAAATGAATAAATATGCTCAGAGGGTAAAAAAGAGTAAAGAGCATAGTCCAGATAATCGAGAGCGGATGGTAGATGCTGAAGTTCTCAAAGATGGCTAAAGAGAATGGAAGCATCAAGAGATAGACCCAAAGAGGCAGAAGCAGGAATTGCCATGTTTTGCTTAAATCTTTAAAGTGGATAAGAAATAAAAAGATGTAAAAAACCCCGCTCGCGGATAGCCAAAAGCCCAGTGAGAAGAAGAGCCTTGGAAAGAGGGAGAGAAGGAGCAGAACCGTTATAAACAGAGTCTGCATCGAGACTATTTTAATTCCCCTGTCATAGAGCACAAACCCCACAATCAACATTCCAAAAGCTCGGATAAGAGATGGCGGAGAATCCAAAAAGAGCATATAGGCAAAAAGAAGCAGACCGACTATAACAAAGAGATCTCTTTTTGAGTTTCTGTATGGAAAAAATCTATCTTGCATATAGCCGTAAATGGGTCTTAAGAAAAAGAAGAGAAGAGCGCTTAGTACTCCCAGATGAAAGCCGCTGATTGCAAGAAGATGTGAGACTCCTAGTGTTGAGAAGCTTTTTTGCAGCTTAAAATCAAGCGGAGTTGCAGTGTATAGGGCTTGGTAGATGTTTGTTATCTCTTTTTCTTTATGTGAAGATGAGATAAATTCGTTCAGGCTCTGTTTTGTACTTTTTGCTTCATTTATCTTGATGATCTTGCTTGGTCCGTAAAATGTTGTGAGGTATTTGTAAAAATCCAGATCTTTTGGCCAAACTTCGAGTTGTATCTCTTGGTTTTTAATATCTTGAAGCGATTTTTTCGCGGTTGTGTAAAAGACCAGACCATCTGAGCTTTTTAGTTTTAGTACCTGATATGTTCTGTTGTTTTTGCTCTTTACATACTGCTTTAAAACAGTAGCATCTACAAGAGCCGAGTCAAAAACTATGAATTTTTGATACGCCCTGTACTCTAAAAAAAGAGAGATAAGAAGGATAATAAATGAGAGTAAGGCAAAGAGCAGAAGATCTCGCTTTGAGGTAAAAAGTGAGACCCTCTCTATCATCTATCTAGAGAGGCGGCATTGATACCGAATCGTTGCCGATGTTAATGTTTGCAGAGCGTGTATCTACATTTTCATAGACAGTCTCCACGGCTCTAGGCACTCCATCGACAAAGCGTGTAAGCTTCTTTTGAAAAACAAGTTTTACATGCCCCGTAGGACCGTTTCTCTGCTTGCCGATGATGATCTCCGCATCCTCTTCCTCTTTTTCAATGTAGGTAGGAGTAAACTCTTTACCCTCCGCTTTTGCAGCTTTTTCGCGCTCTTTCTCCTCTTTGTAGAGGTAAACGTCATCGCGGTAGACAAATAGGATGATATCCGCATCCTGCTCGATAGAGCCGGACTCACGGATGTCACTAAGCATAGGGCGTTTGTCGTTTCTGCTCTCTAGTCCGCGGTTTAACTGTGAGAGCGCGACGATAGGCATATTGAGTTCACGAGCAAGCATCTTTAGCCCGCGTGAGATCTCCGAGACCTGCAGGTGTCTGTCTTGGCTTCCGACTCCCTGCATGATCTGCAGGTAATCTATTACCGCTATCTCTATCTCTGGATGCTGATTTTTTAGTTTTCTAAGTTTTGAGCGGAGCTGGTTTATGTTTATGCTTCCTTGATCATCGACAAAAAGTTTTGCATGATTCATCTTATCTATCGCGCCGTTTAGCGAACTCCACTGATCATCGTTCATATCTCCGACACGCAGTTTTTGCAGTGGGATAGATGTCTGTATGGAGAGAAGTCTTAGCATCAACTGCTCTGCCGGCATCTCTAGTGAGAAGAACGCAACGCCTTTGCCTTTTGTAATAAGACTATTCACTGTGTTAAGGATAAAGGATGTTTTTCCCATTGCGGGACGTGCGGCAACGATGACAAGGTCTCCTTTTCCAAAGCCCGTGGTCATCTTGTTCAGCTCATGAAAACCTGTATCGACTCCGACAAGCACATTGTTGCCGCGAGCCTTCATCTCTTTGATGTACTCCATAGTGTCAAAGGTCATCTTAGGAGAGTCTTTAAAGTCGCTTGTCTGGTTGTCTTGGGTTATCTCGTATAGCTTTTTCTCGACTATATCTATAACTTCGGCACTTGGAAGCTCCTCTTCTACAGTTACTCTTTTTATCTCTGTTGTGAGTGTGAGAAGATGGCGTTTTAGCGATTTGTCTTTTATCTCATCAACGTACGCTTTTGTGTTTGAGATAGGGTTTGCAGAGAGGATCTCAAGCATAACGCTCTCATCAAACTTTTTCATCTTGATGAGCTCTTTTTTTATAAACTCCTCATCTATCGGCTGATCTTTTTGCAGAAGAAGAGTCATCGCTTTAAAGATGTCCTGATGAGCAGGAAGATAGAAGTCATCCCGTCTTAGGGCAACGCTTAACTCATCAAACTGGCTTGGTTCAAAAACTATTGAACTTAAAATAGAACGCTCAAAAGCGAGATTGTATAGATTTTCCTGCATTACTCTTTCTCTTTCGCCATTTTTTCTACTTCGTCGACAAATCTGTCAACAAGCTCGCTCTCATCAAGGTTTGCTACAACCTCACCCTTTACCATAACAAGCCCTTTGCCTTTGCCGTACGCAATAGCCACATCTGCATGGGCCGCTTCGCCTATGGCGTTAACTACGCATCCCATTACAGAGACGTTCAGAGGTGCTTTTATGTGGGAAGTACGTCTCTCTATCTCTCCGACAGCAGTTACCAGATCAGCTTCAATTCTTCCACAAGTAGGGCATGAGATAATGTTTAGCCCATCCTTTGCCGCTCCGCTGTCTTTGAGGATCGCACGCGCGACGTTTATCTCCTCTTCAAGCTCTCCGGTAATGCTTACTCTCATAGTATCGCCAATACCGTCAAGCAGAAGCGCGCCAAGTCCGATAGAGCTTTTAACAGTTGCATGAAACAGGGTTCCCGCTTCGGTAACTCCAAGATGAAAAGGGTAGCTGTTTTTTGGACGCAGCATGCGGTAAGCATCAACGGTTCTTTGCACATCGCTGGCTTTTAAAGAGATTTTTATGTCATCAAACCCAAGGTCTTCTAAAAATTTGATGTTGTACTCGGCAGATGCCACCATACCCTCAGAAGTTTGCCCATACTTATTTAAAAACTCTTTTTCAAGACTTCCTGCATTTACGCCGATACGAATAGGAATATTGCGCGCCTGACAAGCTTTTACAACTTCTTTGACACGCTCTTTTGAGCCTATATTTCCCGGATTTATGCGGATACAGTCTACGACTTCTGCAGCTACAAGCGCTAAACGGTGGTTGAAGTGAATATCTGCGATAAGCGGAAGAGAGATCTGCTCTTTGATCGATTTGAGTGCAAGAGCATCTTCCATCTCTGGAACTGCAACGCGGACAATGTCGCACCCTGCAAAATGAAGCCTTTTTATCTGCTCTACCGTTGTCTCTATATCCGAAGTTTTTGAAAACGTCATAGACTGCACGCTAATAGGCGCATCACCGCCTACCGCAACACTGCCGACAAATATCTGTTTGGTTTGGACTCTTTTTATCATGGAGAGATTTTAGCTTGTTTGGGATAAAAAGGTGCTTTATTTTTTTCTACATGTAGATTGCATGTAGAAAAAAAGTCTTAGAATTTAAAAGTAAGATTTGTGTAGAAGTATCTTCCCGGTTCGTTTAGAAGCATAGTGTCTGAGCCTGCACTCAATAAAATGAGATCGGCATATGTGTTGGATGCTGCGTATGTTTTGTCAAAAATATTGTTAACACCAACGCTTATTTCAGCATGCTTGTCTATCTTGTGCTTGATTTTTGCATTGTAGATACTCCAGCCGCTAAGTTTTTGTTCACCGTTGTCGCTGTCTATCTTATCCCAATTATCCGAAGCCTGCATCTCAAGAGTCGCTACCGAATTGTTCATATACTCATAGTTTAGAGAAATATTCCCTCTTAAAGGTGCAATATCTGCCAGATCTTCATCTACTCCTGCTGCAACATCATCTTTTTTGCCGACTTTGTAAGATACACCCATACTAACAACAAGAGCGTCCGTTGCATAGATGGAGCCGCTTAACTCTGCGCCGTAAACATTTGCGTCTATGTTGTTAAAAGTATTTCCTATTTTGGTGTAGTAGATATAATCTTCAAGCATGGAGTAAAAAGTTTTTGCTTTAAGAGTAAAACTTTCATATGTTGCTTCATAACCAAGGTCAATCTCTCTGTTCTTTGTCTGTTTAAGATTTTCATTTCCTATCTGAGGAGTACCAAGATAGAGCTCTCTCGCATCGGGAACACGTGATGATGAGCCAATACCCAAAAAGATTTTGTTTTGTGCACTAAGTGTGTACGTGGTCATGATGTTTGCACTTAGTGCATTGTAGTCGTTTGCGCTTTTGCTTGGATCATCCGGCGTTATCTCAGTTGAGTCAAATCTTGCACCTGTTTCTATTTTTAAATCGCCAAAACTCTTCTCTGCTTTTGCAAAGATTGCTCTGTTTTCTGTTTCGGTGTGCGTAAGACTCACCACATGTGCATTCTCAACTCCCGTAGTTGCATCAGTGCCATATTTTTCACCCTCCCATGTTCTTCTGCTTCCATCAAGACCAAGTAAAAACTTATAAGAGTCTAGCTCAAAGCTGTTTTTTAGCTTTACGCCTTGCATAGATGTTTTGAGATGGTTTGTATTGTAAGTTGCTGCACCTGAAACTCTAAACTTGGTATCCATCGGATGGTCAACGTCTGAGTAGTAGTACTGGATGTTTAGATTTTTGTAGTTGTTTGTCAGGTTGTCAATATTATACTCAATGCTGTAGATATTTGAGTCATCGTACGCGGCGTCCATTTGAGAGTTTCCGTAAAGTACATCATCGCTTCTGTTTCCCGTATAGCTTAGACGAAGTTCCTGATCTTCAAGAGTTTTGATGTAAATTTTAGACATAACACTTTTTTTTGTGTAGGCATCAATGTCTTTATATTTTGTTTGATAAGCGGTTGTACCAGGGGCCAAACCCTCTAAAATAGCCTTGTCAAGCTGCTCAGCGATCGTATTTCCGTCGCCGTCTTCATATTGCCCGCTTGACTCATGTGAAAAGCTAAGAAGCGCGCGAACTCTATCTGTACCTCCGCTAACACTTGCGCCTATCTTTTTATAGCCCCAGCTTCCAAGACCGAAGTTTACCTCTCCTTTAAGCTCTTTTGTGGGCTCTTTTGTCGTTATCTTTACGCCGCCGCTAAGAGTTCCGAAGTTCTCAACGTCGTAAGGTCCTTCTATGACCTCCACCTCTTCGATCTGATTTGTAACGATGTGTGAAATCGGGGGATCCATTCTGTTGATACATGCACCAAAAACTTTCGTGCCGTCAACATCAACGGAGATATTGTCTCTTTTTTGACCTCTAATGTAGATGTCGTTTGCAATACCACTTCGGCGGTTCAAATCGATACTAGGTACACTCGAACTTAAAGCCTGAGCCAAATCTGCAGATACTTGAGCATTTTGGCTTACCTCTGTGATTGTTGTGGATTCAACGCTTATCTTAGGGAGCTGTATCTCATTGGCACTCAAAAGTGCTGCCGTTATTAACGATAGTGAAATGATTTTTCTGTTTATCATATAATCAACCTTAATTTTTAAAATTAATTTATTATATAAATATAATGTTACAAATATGTTAAATTTTTACTATTTTGTATGTTAGAATTGCGACATGAGTAAAATAGAAAAGATAAAACGAATCATATTGATAATTTTGGGGCTAAGCCTTTCGGCTTATTTGGTCTATAGCGGCTTTGCCATTTTAGCTGAGGAGGACCTTGCTAGCAAAGTTCATAGTGACGCAGTGAAGTGAGCCGTGCTGTTTTATAAGTGAGAAGCAGTTAATTCCGACAATATCTTTCTCAGGGAATGTTTCTCTAAAGATCTCTAACGCCTCATCATCTTGTTTGACACCGTAAGTAGGGACTAGAACCGCACCGTTTACAAACAGAAAGTTTGCATATGTTGCGGGAAGTCTCTCTCCTTCAAAGTAGCAAGCATCGCTCATCGGAAGTGCTATAAGTCTAAATCCATACTCTTTAGAAAATATTTTCAGTTCATCTTCCATCAGTTTTAGCTCGCCAAAGTGCTCATCGCTCTCATCCGTGCATTTAACGTACATTATGCTTTTCTCGTCGATAAATCTAGCCAGAGTATCGACATGTGAGTCTGTATCATCACCTGCCAAGTAGCCGTGATTTAGGTATAAGATCCTACTCATTCCAAACTCTTCTCGAAGCCTTTTTGTCATCATCTCTTTATTGACCGAAGCATTTCTGTTTTTGTTAAGTATACACGCCGAGGTCGTAAGGATTGTATCGATGCCGTTGCTCTCTATAGCGCCTCCCTCTAAGATGAGGTCTACTTTTTTGAGCTCTTTGTTATAGCATCTTTTGATCTCGCCGCTCATGGCGTTGTCCTTTGAAGCTTCAAACTTTCCTCCCCATCCCGTGAAAGTAAAATCGAGCATTTTTGTGGTGTTGTCCTCTTCGATACATAAAACAGAGCAGTCTCTAGCCCATGTATCGTTTGTCTCATACTCCACAAAGTAGAGGTTTTGAGTATTGCTAAATCTGCTCTTTACACTCTCTACATTTTCACAAACGACCAGACACTCTTGGTACTTTGTGATCTCGTTGATAATGTTTACAAAAGTATTTTGAGCCTCTTGTAAATAGTCGACCCAGTCGCTCTTTTCATGAGGGAAAATAATTTGTGTAAAACTCTGTTCCTCAAACTCTGCAATTAGTCTTCTCATCTGCTATAATTTCCTTATGGCTTATATAATTTTAAATAAAAATAGTTTTTTTAATAATCTTGACATTATCTCTAAAAGTACCAAAGGAAGAGATAAAATAGCTCTTGTTTTAAAAGATAATGCGTATGGACACGGACTTTTAGAGATAGCATCTTTGGCAAAAGAGTATGGCGTCAAAAAAGCGGTTGCAAGAACATCCAAAGAGGCCGAAGCGATATACGATTTCTTTGAGTACATCTTGGTTTTAGCAGAGATCCCCTCGTCAAAAAACGATAAGATAAGATATACGATAAATGATATAAACAGCATAGATAAATTTCCTCAAGGTGCAAAAGTTGAGTTAAAAGTAGATACGGGAATGCATCGAAACGGCATTTCTGCAAGCGATCTTGAAGAGGCTTTTTTAAAGATCAAAGATGCCAAACTGCTTCTTGAGGCTGTTTTTACCCACCATAGAAGTTCAGATGAGCTTACAAGCGAGTGGTTTTGGCAAAAAGAGAATTTCAAACGAGTAAAAGAGGAGTCTAAAATCCTCTCGCAAAAGTATGGTTTTAGCACTCTTAGGTTTCACTCTTCAAACTCCGCTTCTCTTTTTCGACATGACAGTTTTGATGAGGATATGGCAAGAGTCGGTATAGCGGCTTACGGATGTCTGGAACTTCCAAAAGGGCTTCAGATAGATGGATTTAAGCCCGTGCTCTCTCTCTGGGCAAACAGGATATCTCAAAGAGAGCTAAGAGAGGGTGAGAGAGTAGGTTATGGCGGAGATTACACGGCTATAAAAGATTGCACTATAGGCAACTATGACTTTGGTTACGGTGATGGTTTTATGAGATGTTGTGCAGGTATCGGCTATAAAACTCCTGATGATATAGAACTCATCGGCAGAATATCTATGGACAACAGTACATTTATGAGCGCTGATGATAAACTTTTGATCTTTGACGATGCAAGAGTTGTGGCAAAGTACGCAAAGACGATCAGCTATGAGGTTTTAACCTCTCTAAAATCAGAGATTAGCAGGACTATTGTGCAGTAGATTCAAAATCTCTGTTAAGAGAGCTGCTTGGCTTTCCTATATAGTAGCCCTGTATAAAATCAACCCCCATCTTCTCCAGAAGCACAAGAGAGTCTTTGTCTTCAACAAACTCGGCAATAGTTTTAAGTCCAAGATTTGAGGCAAAGTTTATGATGGTCTTTACCACTACTCTTGAGTTTTCATCGGTTGTTACGAATTTTACGAGAGATGCATCAATTTTCAGATAATCTACATTTAGTTCTAAAATATGTGAAAAGTTGGAGTAACCACTTCCAAAATCATCGATCGCTACCTTGCATCCGAACTTTTTAACATCTTTGATAAAGCTCTTTATCTCTTCGTAGTTCTCTATTCTGTCTGTCTCAAGAATTTCAAAAACCACTTTTTGAGGTTCGTTAAACCCTTGAAGTTTGTTAAAGATAAACCTCATTATCTCTTTGCTTTGAATATCAATAATAGAGAGGTTTATGGAGAACTCCAGATCTTTATCTCTAAAGAACTCAAACGACTTTGTGATTATCGCTTTTGTTATCTCAGGATATAGTTTTGACTTTATTGCAATATCCAAAAAGATAAAAGGGGCAATAACATCACCGCCTTTTGTGACGATTCTGGCGAGTGACTCATACTTCTCTATCTTTTTTGTTCTGCTGTTGTAGATGGGCTGGAAGTATGGAGTTATCTGGTCATACTTTATTGCATTTTTTAGGATTAAAAGAGCGTCCATATTTTTTATGATCTGCTCTTTTGCATCAAGCGAGTCGTTATAGATGACTATGTTTCTTGAGTGTTTTTTAGCTATTTGCAAAGCAGTATTGGTCTTGATCAAAAGCGAGGCTTGATTTGACGCAATTCCACAGCTGAATGTTATAAACATAGATTGATCTGAGACATCGAACTTCGTCTCGCTTATAGCATTTAGCATTTTTTTGATCGTGGTAAAAAACTCCTCATCGCTTATCTCCATGGTCGTAAAAATCGCAAATTCGTCATTTGGCAGTTTATATACTAAGTTGAACTCCTTGCAGTAATCTCTAACACGTTTGGATACCTGAACTAGTATCTCATCACCTACATCATAACCGTAGAGATCATTTATATCTTTAAAGGCATCTATATTTATAAGTGCAAGATGAAACGATTTTGCACTGCTGTTTTGTTCAATATCTTCTATAAGCTTGAGTCTGTTTGGCAGATGTGTAAGCCTGTCGTATAAAAAGGAGTCTTTTAGCTCTTTTGTCTTTTCTGCAACCTTCTCTTCAAGAGCAATGCTTATCTTTTTTGACTGTCTTATAAGATACAGAACACTTAAGAAAAGCAGCAGAAAGAGAGCAGAATCAAATAGAGCAGACCTGAAGAAATTCTCATAGAAGTATTTGTTTAGGTTCTCGGTAGGGATCTGGATACTTATGATCCCTCTTATTTCATCGACTTTATAATCGTAAGCATTTTCGTAAAGATTTTGTATGTGTAGCGGAGCTGCCTCTTTTGCTCCGTGGCATTTTAGGCAGGCATCTTCTACTTTTAAAACTGTTGCATATTGGTAAAGTTTGCCGTTTTCATCGCTGAAATATGTGCTTTCACTTCTGTTGTTTTTAAAAAATTCAATTGCTTTTAGCTCATCTTTATCAGCCTGATTTTTGGCATTTCTAGCTCTGTCGGATACTGTTTTTACGCTGATGTTTAGTGGATTATTTTTAGAAAAATTCTCGGATATTATTGGAGAGCTAAAAGCAGGAAGAGCGGGCAGGGTCTTTTCGTTTAACTCAAGACTGCCGTTTAAAAATAGTTTCTGGTAGTAGAATCTGCTCTCCATCGCATAGCTGTTTAAGACTTGAGCCTCTTTTTTTGCAAACTCGTATTCTCTCTCTTTTGCTTCGAAGTAGGAGTAGGCGATCTTAAGAAGAGTAACTATTAAAAATATGACGAGGACAGTCTTTAAGATTCTATCATTTAAAAAACTCTTCACTAATTTCCTCCCGCTCTAAAAAAGTGATAATGCCCTAACATTATATAATATTTTTTTATAAAGAGGAAATTTTTACTATTGCACCTGAGAATATTACTCCATCAACTCCCAAAAGAGCAAGCTCTTCGATCTCGTCCTCCTCTTCTATTAGAGCTAGTATCTTCGCGTCAAAGAGATAGTTTTCTGCAATATTTTGGGCAGTTTTTGCAAGCTCTTTTTCTATTATGATATATGAAGCGCCAAGAGAAGATGCATAGAGAATCTCTGTTGTATTTTTCACGAACAGTGCGACTTTGACAGAGTTTAGTACGGCATGATTGATTATGTTAAGATTTTTCTCATCAAACTCAAGATAGATTGTTGATGCAGGAGGAGTGTGAAGAATTGAGTCTATATCAGAGACGTGGTAAAGGGGCTCATTTTCTAAGAATCTATGTCCGAAAAATATCAACTTCTCTTCTCCACGCACTCTTGTGAGCAGTAATATTTGCCGTTGCTCAAAATTGCATCATCCAGCGAGCAGTAGATGCTACAAGTAGAGCACTCTATCATCTCACTGCTCTCTTTCTTATCTTTTTTTTGCTCACTTTTCGTCTCTGTCAAAGTCGGTTTTTTCTTTATAAATATAAAGTAGACAAGCGCAATTACGCCGACTACAAGTAAAATTTTTAGTATCATACATCTTCTCCGATAAGCAAATAGTGTCTATTTTGGGTTTTTATAACCTTGTGTTTTAAATCTTTAGAGACTTCATCATACACTCTCTCACCTTTATAAAAAAGAAGTTTTGAGTTTTTATCTCTAAAGTTCTCGCTCAGTTTTAAAAGCATATCGGTATCGGTAACTGCTCTTGAGGTCACAATGTCAAATATTTCACTCGGCATCTCTTCGACTCTTTTTTTTACGACTCGTACGTTCTCAAGCCCCAAATCCGCTTTTATAAACTGCAAAAAACTAGCTCTTTTTGCGATCGGTTCGACAAGCGTGACCTCTGTCTCAGGAAGAGCGATGGCAAGAATCAGCCCCGGAAAGCCGGCTCCTGTTCCGATGTCGAGAAGATTTTTGCACTTTGGCAGAAAAGTTACGGGAAATACCGCATCGTAGATGAACTCATCTACTGTTTTTTCATCTTTAGCACCTGTTAGGTTGTGGATCTTGTTCCATTTAAAAAGATGCTCTTTATATTTGGCGATATTCTCAAAAAAGTTATCCGGCAACTCAGCTTTTAGAGCGCAAAGCTCTGTCTGTAAATTCAAAAATGTATCCTTTTTTTAAAGCAGATGCCCCATGCCATCTTTTTTTACGTTTAGATAAGCCTCGTTATGAGGGTTTGATTTCATAATAATAGGGATTCTCTCCACTATCTCAATGTCGCTGATCGATCTTATTTTGTCAGGGTTGTTCGTCAGTAGTTTGATCTTGTGTATATTGAAGTGGTGCAGTATAAATGTGACCATCTCGTAAGTTCTCTCATCTGCTCCAAATCCAAGCTGATGGTTTGCTTCTATGGTATTTAGTCCGATATCTTGTAGAGCATAAGCGTTTATTTTGTTTAAAAGACCTATATTTCTTCCCTCTTGTCTGAGGTAGATGACCATTCCATTTGTCTGTGAAGCCATTATAAGAGCGTACTCAAGCTGTGCTCCGCAGTCACACTTCAGGCTGCCTATCGCATCACCGGTCAGACACTCCGAATGTACCCTTACTATAGGGATCTCTTCTAGTTTCTCTTTGAAAATGACAAGATGCTCTTTGTGGCCTTCTTTAAAGACTTGAACTCTAAAGTCACCGAACTCCGTCGGTAAATTTGCTACTTCTGAAATTTTGATATTCAATTAAAATGCCCTGTTTTTTACTTTAAAACGGTAAAATATTTTCAAAATTATAGCTTAAAAGGTTTAATAATGTTTCAAAGATTTCGTAGAACCCGCCTAAACTCCCATCTTCGCTCACTTGTTCGTGAGACGAACGTAACCGTTAATGATTTTATATATCCGCTTTTTGTAAGAAGCGGCGAGGGGATTAAAACTGAGGTTGCGTCAATGCCGGGGGTATATCAGATGAGCATAGACGAGGTTTTAAAAGAGTGCGACGAGATAAAGAAATTGGGGCTTTACTCGATCATACTGTTTGGAATTCCTGATGTAAAAGACTCAATAGGTTCCGACTCTTTGTGCGAACATGGAATCATCGCTAAAGCAATACGCGCTGTAAAAGAGGCACATCCGGATATGTTTGTCGTAACAGATCTCTGTTTTTGCGAATATACTGATCACGGGCACTGCGGAATTATAGACGAAAAACTTGAGACAGTAAACAACGATGCTACTCTTGAAATATCTGCAAAACAGGCTATCGTTCATGCAAAAGCGGGTGCAGATATGATCGCACCTTCTGGAATGATGGATGGTATTATATCTACATTAAGAGATGCGCTTGATAGCGCAGGATATGAAAATCTTCCTATTATGAGCTACTCGACAAAGTTTGCTTCAGGCTACTACGGACCTTTCCGTGATGTGGCGGAATCGACCCCAAGTTTCGGAGACCGTGCATCTTACCAGATGGACCCCGCAAATAGAAGAGAAGCTGTAGCGGAGAGCATATCCGATGAGCTTCAGGGCGCTGATATACTTATGGTAAAGCCTGCTCTTGCATACCTTGACATAGTAAGAGAGATAAAAGATAATACTTCTCTTCCGATGGCTGTCTATAATGTAAGCGGAGAGTACGCAATGCTCAAGATGGCTGGAGCAAATAATCTCATAGACTATGAAAGAGTAGTTATGGAGACTATGGTTAGTTTTAAAAGAGCTGGTGCGGACATAATCATCTCCTACCACGCAAAAGAGGTTGCAAAGATGCTGCAAAAGCAATCTTAAAGAAAATTACTATAAACTTGCAGCTTATTTAACTTTTGGGGAAAATATTGAGACATTTTTTAACACTAAAAGATTTTACAAAAGAGGAGATTCTCGAGATCATTGAGACGGGACTCTTAATCAAGAAAAATCTAAAAGCAAAAATTTACAATCAAGAGCTTAAAAATCAAACACTTGCCATGATATTTGAGAAGAGCTCTACAAGAACGCGTGTCAGCTTTGAGACAGGAATGTTTCAGCTAGGCGGTCATGCGCTTTTTTTGTCAAACCGTGATATTCACTTAGGTCGCGGGGAGCCTGTGAAAGATACTGCGCGCGTAATATCCGGTATGTGCGATATGGTGATGATAAGAACTTTTGAGCACTCTATGATAGAGGAGTTTGCACGCTGCTCAAAAGTCCCTGTAATAAACGGTCTGACAGACTCATACCACCCAGTACAGCTTCTAGCGGATTATATGACCCTAGTCGAGTATGGTATGGATAAGAACATAGTCGCTGCATATGTGGGTGATGGAAACAATATGACTCATTCATGGATGATGCTTGCTGCAAAACTTGGATTTGAGCTTAGAGTCGCTACTCCAAAAGGTTATGAACCGGACAGTAAAATACTTCAAGAGGCTCTTGCTATTGCAAAAGAGAGCGGTGCGATCATCAAGCTAATGAACGACCCAAAGGAAGCGGTTGCGGGTGTGAGTGTGGTTACGACAGACACTTGGGTCTCTATGGGGCAGGAGAGTGAAAAAGAGGAGCGCATTAAGACTTTTAAAGGTTTTATGGTTGATGATGAGATGATGTCTCTTGCGCAAGAGGGGGCTAAGTTTTTGCACTGCCTTCCTGCTTACAGAGGCTTAGAAGTTAGCGAAGAGCTTTTTGAAAAGCACTCAGATATAGTCTTTAAAGAGGCAGAAAACAGACTACATGCCCAAAAGGGTCTAATGGTCTGGCTAGATAAAAAAAGAGGATAAATTAGTGAAAAAATTATTAATAATTACTGCAATATTGACAACGACTCTCTTTGGAGCAAAACCGGTTGAGATCGATGAGAGATTTAAAGACTCCTCAAAGTGCAAAACGTGTCATATGCATATAGTTAAAGAGTGGGAGCAGTCTTGGCACTCAAAAAGCCACTATGAAAACAATGAGTACTTTAATGCGACCACTGATTATGTCAGTAAAAAAACAAGAAAAAGCCTAAGCGGTGTACAGGTTCAATGCGCAATGTGCCACAATCCGAGAATATCCGTTACAAGCACTGATATTGAACATGAGATATTGGCGGTCATGGGGTTTGACAAAGATTCTGAGGTAGAAAAAGCATTACAGAGTGATGCGATAAGTGAAGGTATCAACTGTGTTGTTTGCCATAATATAGGTGCGATACACTCTGACAAAGATGAGACGGTTAGAGGAATAAACCGTATAGAGTGGACAAAATCCGGAGTAATGGTCGGGCCGTATGATGATGCCAATTCGCCTTATCATAAAGTAGAGCACAGAGATTATATGGATACAGATCCCAATAAACTCTGTTTTGTATGTCATGCAAATGATAGATCAGTTTCCGATTTTGTTTTTGTAGATATGCAAAAAGAGTATGCCAATAGCGATAAACTTTGTGTTGATTGTCATATGGGGTCAAAAAAGCAGGGTGTTGCAGCAACTTTGAGAATAGATAACGGAAAGACAAGAGCAAGAGAAGTAAGGGGTCATACATTTCCTGGCGCGCATACAGATAGTATGTGGGAAGGTGCACTCGATCTAAAGGTAGAGCAGAAGAAAAAAGAGGTTTATGTATCGATAATAAATCCAAATCCACACAATATACCTAGCGGGTTTGGCTCAAGAGAGATAATCGCCGAATTTGTTTTTAAGAACGGTTACGAGGTTTTAGAAACAAAATCGATCTCTTTGACTACACACTATAAAGACAAAAGAGGAAAAGCGACGATCCCTCATCTTGCGGTTAGCTCTTCAGAGAATCTAAGCGTACCTGCCAATGGAAAAAGAGTGTTAAAAGCTCCGACTCAAATGGGAGCAGACAGAGTTGAAGTGACTCTCTACTTCCGTCTTGTAAATGATGAAATCCACTCTCTGCTGGATTTAAGTCAGCCTATCTGGTCACAGAAATTCTTTATAACATCTAAATCAATATCGCTAAGATAGTGATTTAGTATCTTATTCCAGTAGCGCTTCTTATCTTCTCTATGGTAGGAAGTGCCGCCTCTTTTGCCTTTAGCGCACCCATATTTAAGATATCTCTTACTTCATCTTGGTGAGCTTCAAAGTATTCGCGCCTTTCTCTAAACTCTTTAAAATACTCCCACATAACCTCTGCAAGATATATCTTGAAGTGCCCATGCCCTTCGCCGCCCTGTTTGTATCTATCTTGAAGCGCTTTTAGGTTTTCACCCTCTAAAAAGAGCTTTGCCATATTGTAGACGTTGCATGTCTCATACTCTTTTGGCTCTTCCATCGCTACATTCTCTGTAACTATTTTTTTAATGGTCTTTAACTGGCTTTTCTCTTCGCCAAATATATTTACTACGTTTTTGTAGCTTTTTGACATCTTCTGCCCATCTATGCCGGGAACGGTAGCCACTTCCTCTTGAACTCTGAACTCGGGAACAGTTAAGATATCTCCATATTGATTGTTGAATTTAATAGCGATATCTCTAGCGATCTCAACATGCTGTATCTGATCTTTTCCCACAGGGACAACATCGGAGTTAAAGAGCAGAATGTCTGCTGCCATTAATACAGGGTATGAAAAGAGAGAGTGGTTCGCCGCAATACCTTTTGCCGTTTTGTCTTTGTAGCTGTGAGCACGCTCCAGTAGCCCCATAGGGGTAAAAGATGAGAGAGTCCAGTATAGCTCAAGCACCTCTTTTACATCTGATTGAACCCAGAATACAGACTTTTGAGGATCTATTCCCAGTGCTAAAAAGTCGGTTGCACACTGCATTGTAAGTTCACTGAGACGGCTGCCGTCACTTACGCTTGTCATTGCATGGTAGTTTGCTATGAACATAAATGTCTGGTTTTGCGACTGAGCTTCTACCATCTGTTTGATCGATCCGAAATAGTTTCCTATGTGTAAATCTCCCGATGGCTGAATACCTGTCAAAACTCTCATACTTCTACTCCAAAACTTTATAAATTTTATTTGTGACATTATACATTTTTTAGCTTTATTTCGCTACCATAAAGGCAGATAGAGTAGCTAAAACTACTTACATAAAGGATTGAAAATGAATGTACAAATTCATGCAAAAGATGTATCTCTACAAGCAAATACAAGAGCCCATATAGAAGCAGCTATAGAAGCTTTTAAGAGATATTCACTCGATATTACAACAGTTAACGTAAACCTAAGAAGTGAGAAAAAGGGAGTCAGTGTAGAGTTTGATATTCATATTGCTCATGCACAGCCGGTTGTTATAAACCAGAGCGATGAAGATCTTGACACCGCTATCGATCTTGCGATAGAGAGAGCGACTAAGGCTCTTCGCCGTCTACATGATAGAATAGTTTCACATAAGGCGGCTTCTATTAAAGATATGGAAGTAGTTGTAGAAGAGTAGTAATGTACAGCTGGGTTGTCTGGTTCCATATACTCTCTTTCGTCTCCTGGTACGCGGTGCTCTTTTACTTGCCGCGTCTATTTGTCTACCATGCCGAAAATATCCAAAATGAGGGTTTTGTGGAAGTGGTAAAGGTCATGGAGATGAAGATATACAAATATATTGGAGTTCCTGCAATGTGGGCTACCGTTTTAAGTGGTGCCTATCTTGCTTATGAACTTGGTTTCAGTGGTAACGGTTGGCTTCACGCAAAGATATTTTTTGTTCTTATCTTGATCGCTTTTTTCTTCTCTCTTGGATATTTTAGAGTGAAGTTTTTAAATGATGAGTGTACAAAGAGCGGAAAATTTTTCAGAGCTTATAATGAAGTTCCGACAATTTTGCTTCTGATAATAGTGGCGATGGTAATTATTAAGCCGTTTTAAAAAGGGATTTCCCCTTTTTACTTCTCCCCGCGTTTCTTAGCTTTAAACAGAACAGGCGTTCCGCTAAAGCTAAAAGCCTCTCTTAGCTTATTTGTTAAATATCTTCTATATGTAAAGTGAAGTCCTCGCGGTTTGTTCATGACAATAGCAATTTTTGGCGGTCTTGTCTCATACTGTGTTGCGTAGTAGATTTTTATGATCTGTCCGTGCATACTAGGCAGATGATGTTTTCTCATCGCTTTTTCTAAAACTTCGTTTAGCTCAGATGTCTTAATACGCTGAGAGTAGTTTTCGTTTATCTCCAGTATCATATCATGGAGTTTATCAACTCTTTTATGAGACTTTGCAGATAGTGTTATGATAGGTGCATAGGCAAGAAACTTAAACCTGTCTCTAACCTCTTGAATAATTTTGTCGTAATCGTCTCTTGAAGCAATATCCCACTTGTTTAAAACTATAATACATGCAAGACGGTTGCTATCAACCAGACCCGCTATCTTTTCATCAAGATCTAAAAACGGCTCACTTGCATCAAGTACTACTAGAGCCATATTAGAGTTCTCAAGCATCTCTTTTGTGCGCATAAGAGCAAATTTCTCGATGCCGACGATCTTCCCGCGACGTCTTAGTCCAGCGGTATCTACAAATGTAAGCTGCTTGCCTTTGTAATCGACACTCTCGTCGATCGGGTCGATCGTAGTTCCTGCTACAGAGCTTACAACGGAACGCTCTTCACCAAGCAGAGCATTTAAAAGGGAGCTTTTTCCTACATTCGTACGCCCGATAATAGAGATCTTTATATGATTTATATCATTCTCATCAAACTCTTTTATTTTGTCGTTTTGTGCAAATATGGAGTCATCTGCAAAATCTTCCTCTTCCTCTTCGTCAGTATAGAAAAAGCCGTCATCCTCATCCTCTTCGTTATGCTCATCAAACTCAAATTCGCTCTCATCTTCATCGACGATATTTACATCATCCTCATCTTCTTCATCTTTTATAATATCTGAATCAGGAATCTTGTCGTAGAGCCACTCAAGAAGAGGCACTATGCTTCTGTTGTGCGCAACTGATATGCCAAAGATCGCATCCGTGCCGAACTCATAAAAGTCCCAAAGATTATCTTTAAGTTTGTCGTTATCGATTTTGTTTACAACCAGAGCCACATCTTTGCCGAGTGTCTGAAGTTCATAAAATAGCTTTTTATCATCCTCTTCTGGAATGCTTTTACCATCTACCATGTAAAGTATAATGTCCGCTTTTTTTGCAGCTTCAAGAGATTTTTCTTTTATTTTGTCAAAGAGCTCACACCCTTGGTCAAGTCCGCCGGTATCTAAAAGCAGAGCCTGTTTGTTCATAATGAGCACATCTCTTCTTTTTACATCTCTTGTTGTTCCTGCTATATCTGACGTAATAGCGTCTCTTTTTTTGACAAGTCTGTTAAAAAGGGAGCTTTTGCCAACATTTGGACGGCCGATAATGGCGATTTTTTTCATATTTGTTACCTAAGTGAAGAAAATTAAATTTGTAGTTTATTCGCAATTATAGCGAAATATAAGAGTTATTTTAGATTTATAAAATAAAGCGAGATTTACGTAGAGAAAATTGTGGGGAGGCAGGGGCTTAAACGCCCCTTTGTAGTTGTGCCGTTACTAGTCCGCAGGGAACTCTTTTTCAAGCTCTTCTAGAGCGTTTTTAGCTTTAAACTGCTGCCAGAGAGCCTGATCATTCTTAAAACTTGTCTTGATGTTGTTTTGTATCTGCTCATTTGCAGAATCTTTAGAAACTGTTACAAGCATATAGATAGCGCCTGATGGGGCACTCCACATATCAACCGCTTTAGAACCGACCAAGTCAACTTTTGCGACCTGTTTTGTCACGGTCTCGATAGCTTTATCTACGGTCTCTGTTGCACCGACACCAGTTGTTCCGGTGTAGATACTGATCTTGTCTTTAACCTGAGATTCGATCTGTTGAGCCAGGTCTGAACGCCCATTCGCCATCGCCACTCTTCTCATATGATCCATTCCCGCCGCACTCTTTTCAGCTATACCGATACCTGCATACCCATCTTCTACGTTAGGAATACATGTCCACTTCGGAGCAGTAACTCCCTCTTGCTTACAAGCAAAATCTACACTTCTCTCTTCGGGCTTAGCATCTTTGCTACATCCAGTAATCAGGGATAAAAACAAGCCTGCCATTAAAATTGATGAAATAGTTTTGATCATTTCTAGATCTCCT
Organism: Sulfurimonas crateris; assembly: GCF_005217605.1. Taxonomy (NCBI): domain Bacteria; kingdom Pseudomonadati; phylum Campylobacterota; class Epsilonproteobacteria; order Campylobacterales; family Sulfurimonadaceae; genus Sulfurimonas; species Sulfurimonas crateris. The sequence goes on from NZ_SZPX01000001.1 coordinate 385,781, forward strand.
TTTTTTTCTAAATCATTGTATCAGTTTTAATCTTAAATGATATTTATTATTGTTGTATAATACGCGCATGAAATATTACAGCTATGATGATTTTAAAATCGATACACTATCTTTGATACAAAGAGTCAAAGATTCACAATTTGAGGCGATAGTCGCCGTTGCAAGGGGAGGGCTTACTCTCTCTCACGCTATGGCAGAGGGGCTTGATATTCGTCAGGTACAGAGTATAAGAACAGAGCTTTATGACAAGAGCGTAAAGAGAGATAAGCTCGAAGTCTTTGACGCTTGCCGTCTTGATGGTTTAAAAAAAGTACTCGTAGTCGATGACATAGCAGACAGCGGTGATACGCTAAAAGCCGTTATGGAGTATTTGGGAAAAAAATATGAAGATATAGAGTTTGTCTCATGTACTATTTTTTACAAAAAAACATCTGTTTATGAGCCTCATTATTGGATAAATGAAGCAGATGGATGGATCGACTTTTTTTGGGAGAGAGATTTTTTAAGATAAGCTCTCTCCTCTTTTTCGGCGCTATTTTTTGTGCGCCTTTATCATCTCATACGCTTGGTTTATCTCCTGAGTTTTTGCCGTAGCCTCTTGCATATATGCGTCATCTTTGCCTTGAGACTTGATAATATCGGGATGGTACTCGCGAATCAGTTTTCTATATGCCTTTTTGATGACATCCATGCTGTCATCTTCATTTACTCCTAAGAGTCTGTATGCGTCGCCTATGTTTGCTTTTGGCTTTATATTGTGAACCATCTTCTCAAACTGGTCAAACATTGCATGGTAACTCTTCGGGTCAAATTCAAACGCCTCGGCGATAGATGCCAATATCTCCTCTTCGCTTTTGCTTACCTCTCCGTCAACAAAAGCAAGTTGGATCAAAAATCCCATAAACTGGTGCTGTTTGGCTCTATCTCTTTTGATCGCTCTTCCTAAAGTATGCGCTATCTCTATTGTGTCATCAGAGCGCTCTTTGTGTTCATTAAATATCTCTTTGAGTATATCTTTTGTCTTTTGCGGCTGCGGAAAAAGTGCGGAGATGTCATCAAACATTATTCCTACTAGTTGGGCTTCCAGCGCATCTACTCTTCCATCAGCCTTTGCCACTTTTGCTACAAGGGCTACAAAGAGACCAAGTTCACTGTTTTGCAGAGACTCTTTGGAGATAGAGAAGTTCTTAAATGCCTCCTGTGAGTAGAGTGTGTATCTTGAGTAGCTTTTAAATATCCAGTAAAAAAATGCGGCTAAAATAGCCAGTACGATTATATTTCCCATTATTATCCTTTGAGTTTATTGGCAGTTAGTTGCTGCTGATCTTGTGGTAGACTCTTTTTGCGGTAATTTTTCCTATCCAAAAGACTTCGCCCAAATATGCCTCTTTTAAGAGTCCATCATTATCAAAAGCCACAAGTACGTCGACTATTTCATCATCTTTGTCAAACGGTTCTACGTTCAGATTGTAAATATCTTGTATCTCTTCAGAAAAGTTGATTATTGCTGCTTCTCTCTGTAATCCTTTTAAACAGGAGACGGTTATATTGTTCTTTTCATCATGTGCGCCTACCGCTACAAGTTTATAACACTGTTCTGCAGAGTTGCAGATAGTTTTTGTATTGAGGTATGCACTGAGCACGTCCGCATCTTTATAAACATCTAAAATAGTCTCATCTACGGAGTTTTCGCTTACCTCTTCGGATTTGATCTTAAAGGTTTTTGGATCAAACCTTGTCTTGTTCACTAGTTTAGTTTTCTCTTCTATCAAATTTATCTCTTTTTTTTCATGGTCAAAGTAGTAGGTCTGGACTCTTGATCTTTTTGTTGTCACTTTGGATGCTATGAAAATATCTGGAATATATCTGCCATCAACAACTCTGCCCCTGCTTGTAAATGTCTCAACCCTATCTTTTAAAAGTGCAGCCGCAACCCCAGCGGTATTTGCTACAAGTTTTATCTCGTACGTATCTCCCGACTCTCTTAGCGTTACATCTGCGTAACCTACATTTCCTAAAAGGCTTACATGTACGTCATATCGTGTTGAAATATCTTTTGAAAAAAGGGAGCTTGTAAGCAAAAAAAGTATTAAAACATATCTCATAAAAAACTCCTTCATCTATTGGTGTATTATATCAAATTTTATATTTTATTATAATATGAAATTATAGTGTAGAATCTATTTAAATATTTCCAAAATAGAAATCTACATTAAACACAAAGATGTAATTGGGCTCATACTCGTACTGCCTGTGAAAGCTTATAGCTGGACCGAGTTCGAGTGCAATCCACTCTTTGAAAATATTTTGACGCCATGATATAAATGTTGAGTAATTGCTTATGCCGTTGTAATCTTGTGGTGCGACTTCGCACTTATATTTTGAGTTGCCCCAAAATTGCTGTGATATGCTAAAACCTTTTTTGTGTGAGAGTGTAAAATAGTATGAAAAAGTAACTGCATAGTCGAAGCCGTCTACATGAGATTGCGTTTTACGATGCAGAGTCGTTCTAAAGAGAGAACGCTCATCAAGTGCTCTGTTAAAGTAGAGATTTGTCTCCTCGCTCCATTCTGACTTAAGTGAGTATTTAAATTGCTGAGTCGGCTGAATAACCCAATTCTCAAGCTTAAAATCTTTAGAGTATCTTGCTTTTGCGTAGGGGGTCAAGCTGCTGATTCCAATAGAGTATTTCGATTTGATATCTTTGTACATAGGAGCAAAAAAGTTTACTCCCACAGCAGTGTTGCTTTCTTTAACTTCCGTAGAACTCTCAGGATCAAAGTAGCTCTTTTCGGTATCTTCGATAAAGAGCTGAAAGCCCTTTTTTGTTCTGTTAAGAGGTATCTGCGCTCTTATCTTATAGTTGTAATCTTCATCAGCTTTTGATTGAAATTCGGCGCCGAGACGTATGCGCAAAAAACTTCTCTGTGTCTCTTCTATAAACTTCTCATCTTTAAAAAATTTGTCTATGTTGGTTATTGCTTCATCTTCGCCTGTTTTATTGTCGTCAGACTCTTGAACCCAGCGGCTGATACTGCTGTCGATATTGTCAAAGACTTTAACGACATAACTTGAAAATTGCTTATGTTTTTCATCTATGTACTGTTCGGTAGTATGTTGTGTTGTAGTCTCCTGAGCTGCTGCAAAGATAGTTAGAAAAGGGTAGATTAAAAGAGCCATAACCCGTAGTGACATACAACTTCCTCCACGTATATAAGATATTATAACCAATTTGAATTAAAAAAGATTGGTATACTTCCATTCATGAAAAGATTAAAAGAATTAGATAATGGCGTCAAATATATGCTCTTTGCATCATTCCTGTTTGCGATCATGGGTGCGTTTGCAAAGCTCGCTTCGGAGCATATGAGCTCGCTTGAGGTTGTGTTTTTTAGAAATATATTCGGTGTTATCTTTATAGGTTATGCACTCTATAAAACTCCTATGGTAAGCAAGGGCGGCAGACCTCTTTTGCTATTTTTTAGAGGTATGATGGGTTTTTTGGCACTTTTGGCATACTTTTACAATATTGCCCATATACCGCTTGGAGATGCCGTGACATACTCAAAAACGGCACCTATTTTTACGGCGATATTTGCATGGCTATTTTTAAGCGAAAAGCTCTCTTTTAGCTCTTGGATAGCGGTATTTATAGGTTTTGGAGGAATAGTTCTTATAGCTCAGCCAAGCGGGATCGGTTTTAGTAAGTATGACCTGCTTGGGATCTTTAGCGGAGTTGGAGCCGCGCTTGCATACACTTCGGTAAGAGAGCTTAGAAACTACTACGATACAAGGATGATAGTCCTCTCATTTACGCTTGTAGGAACCGTAGGACCGATACTGCTTTTTGTACTCTCGCACTACTTTTATATAGCCGAGCTAGATTTTATGATGGGAGAGTTCGTGCTTCCAAGCGGGGTTGTATGGCTCTACGTAATCGGGCTTGGAGTTTTGGGAACACTCTCACAGTTCTACATGACAAAGGCGTACGGCGAGACAAAAGCGGGAATAGTAGGAGCGGTGAGTTATACAAATATAGTCTTTGCGATCTTGGTCGGGGTTATGCTCGGAGATGCGCTCCCAAGCATTGTAACTGCATGCGGGATACTTCTTATCGTAGCGGCAGGAATCATGGTGGCAAAAGCAAAATGATTTTAGATTAAATTCATTATGCTATAATCACTTTCTATTTTTTATAAGGCAAACAGATGAAATTACTCGCCGGACCTTGCGTCATAGAGAGCGAAGAGAATATTTTTAAAATCGCTAAGGCTTTAGAGATTTATCAAAATGACAATACAATCGATTTCTATTTTAAATCAAGTTTTGACAAAGCAAACCGTACATCACTAGATAGTTTTCGCGGTTTAGGGATAGATGAGGGACTTAGAATTTTAGAGAAGGTAAAAAACGATTTTGGCTATAAAGTAGTTACTGATGTGCACGAGTCGCATCAAGTCTCCGCCGTTGCCGAAGTTGTCGATATGCTTCAGATCCCTGCATTTTTATGTCGTCAAACAGACCTGCTTGTCGCTTGTGCAGAGACGGACAAAGAGGTGAACATAAAAAAAGGGCAGTTCATAAATCCGCCCGATATGCGCTACTCTGTGGCAAAAGTGCTTAAAACCCGCGGCTGTGATGAGGTTAGCTATGAGGCTTCAAAAAGACACGGAGTTTATCTGTGTGAGAGAGGAAGCTCTTTTGGCTACGGAAACATTGTCGTAGATATGCGCTCTTTGGTTATTATGAGAGAGTTTGCACCGACTATTTTTGATGCAACTCACTCTGTTCAAGCTCCGGGCGCACTTGGCGGAAAAACGGGCGGAGACAGAACAATGGTGCCATATTTGGCTAAAGCGGCAGCAGCAGTCGGCGTGAACGGTTTCTTTTTTGAGACGCACTTTGACCCAAGCATAGCACTTAGTGACGGACCAAATATGATAAAACTAGATGAGCTAGAAGCTCTGATAAACAAAATTAAAAAAATACGGGAGATATAGAATGAATTTAATCGAAGGCAAATTAAAAGTAGTAAATGGCAAGAAAATTGCGATAGTAAGTACAAGATGGAATCACTTTATTGTTGATAGACTTGTTGAGGGCGCAAAAGATGCATTCGCACGTCACGGCGGAGACGATGCTGATTTGACACATGTTTTGGTTCCGGGAGCATTTGAACTTCCGATGATAGTTGACCAGCTTCTGGCTAGCAAAAAATATGACGCAATTTGTGCACTTGGCGCTGTTATCCGTGGGGCAACTCCTCACTTTGATTATGTCTCGGCTGAGGCTACAAAAGGGATAGCGACAATGAGCCTAAAGTATCAAAAACCTGTATCATTCGGGCTTTTGACAACTGACACAATTGAACAGGCTATCGAGAGAGCAGGCACAAAAGCGGGTAACAAAGGTTTTGAAGCGATGACGGTTGTTATTGAGATGTTAGACCTTTATGAGAACCTATAATCATGGCAACAAGACATCAAGCCAGAATGGCAGTTGTAAGTTTATTGTACGCATTTGATTTAGGCAACGGAAACATTGCAGAACATACGGATGAGATTTTAGAAGAGAAGAAGATTCGCAACAAGCAAAAAGATTTCGCACTCACTCTTTATGAGGGTGTTATGAAAAATATAGAGCCAGTTGATGTGGCAATAGTTAAACATCTAAAGGATTGGGATTTTGAGAGACTCGGAGCCATCGAGAGAGCAACACTCAGACTTGCAACTTATGAGATACTTTTTGGCGAACTTGACTCTGCGGTGGTTATAAACGAAGCGGTTGAGATCACAAAAGCATTTGGAACGGAGCAGTCGCCGAAGTTTATCAATGGCGTGCTTGACGCAATTTCAAAAGATAAATAAAAAATTTCTTAGAGCTTAATTGTAAAAACAGCTCCCTCTTGGGAGTTATCTACGCTTAGTTTTCCTCCCATTTTATCCTCTATAATTGTCTTTGCCAGATAGAGCCCGATTCCTGTTCCCTTATCTCTTTTTGTACTAAAGTAGGGGTCAAATATCTTCTCTTTTAGTTCATCTTCTATACCCAGAGCATTATCGCAAACTTCGATAATTATAGTGCCGTTTTCTTCTCTTATATTGATATCGATTTTACCCTCTTGCACAGCTCTCTCTTTTATAGCGTCTTTGGCGTTGACGATTAGGTTGAGCAAGACTTGAGAAAACTCATTTTTATTTGCTAAGAGAGTAGTTTTTTGCGAGGAGTTGATGGATAGTTTGATGTTTGAGTGTCTTATGGGTTCACCGATGATATTTAAAACACTTTGCAGTGCATCTTCTATAAAAAACTCGACTTTATTTGTATCATTTTTATAAAAATCTCTAAAGTTATCGACGGTGTTTGACATAAACTCTATTTGAGAGAGCGCATTTTGCATAGAGTCGTTAAACACCTCGTCGCTCATTTTCTCTTTTGCCTTAAACGCTTTAAGGTTTTGCAGGATAAGTGAAACTCTTGTGAGCGGCTGTCTCCATTGATGGGCGATGTTTGCCACCATCTCTCCGAGTTCTGCAAGTTTGCTTTGGCTTTGAAGCAGAGTGTCGAGTCTTTGCGCTTGAAGTGCAACCAAATCAAATATATTTTTAAGCGCTTTTGTAAAGATAACGGTAAAGAGAAGCGCCATAATGACGGCAAAAAGAAGGATAACGCCTATCATTTTATTGTTATAGCTTTTTGTTTTTTGTAGGGTTGCCTCATTTTCAACTAGTAGCATATCTACCTTATGTTCCCCTACAAAAAGCGGCTGCAAAAGATGTTTTTTCTCTCTTGCCTCATCTTTTATGTTAGCTTTTGTCCACGCAAGCTCCTGTTTGTGGTGCTTTATAAAGTAGCCCTCTTCATTTACTAAAGAGATATCATAAAGTGTGGAACTAATAAGGTTTTGTAAAAATGCGTCCATAAAAACATTGATGATTAAGATTCCCATAAATTTTTCATTGCGGTAGATAGGCGTGGCAAATCGAATTACAGATTTATGCGGAATTTCCACTTTTTCATGTTCTACATTAAGGTTGATATTTGAGATAAAAACCTCATTTTGCCCCATTTTTAAGACCTCTTGAAAATAGTCTCTCTGTGCCTTGTCTTGCAGATTTGGCGTTTTTTTGATTTTTTGCGACTCTTTGTCTCTCTCAAACCTCAAAAGCTCCAAACCATTTTTATCTATATAACGCATCTGCATGTAATCTTTATTCGCCTCCATCAGCGTTAAAAAGAGCAGATCTACAAAATAGTTCTCTTTTGCTTTAAACGTAAAATCTAAAAACTGCTCATTTTGCGAAACGGCGAGTAGCGCATCTTTTTTCATCTTTATATGTGCATCAAACTTCTCTTTTTTCTCACCGCTTTGAAGCTTTGCCTCTTTTAAAAACTGCTGTGTTTGCTGCTCTTTTGAAAAATAGAGATGCACAACGGCGATAGAGAGGATTAGGATAAGCGTAAAGATGATGTAGGAGAGAAAAAGCTTGATGCCAAATTTTAGTTTATTCATAGCTGCTTATCTTGTACCCTGCATTTCGTACATTGAGTATGAAGTTATCTTGCAGTTTAGCGCGCAATTTTTTTATCTGTGTTCTTAGTGTGTTGTCTTGCACCTCTTTGTTGTCCCAAATGTAATCTTTTAAAATATCGGTGGTTATAATTTGGTTGATGTTTTTACTTAAAATATAAAGAAGTTTTTTTTCATGTCCGGTTAAATCAACTACTTCATCTTTGTAAAAAAGCCCCATAGTGCTAAGATTAAAATGATAATTCTCGCTGATTTTTACACTGTTTTTCGCCGTATCTTGATAAAGAATCTGACTGATTCTAAGCTCCAACTCTTCAAGCAAAAAAGGCTTTCTTACATAGTCGCTGCACCCTAAATCATACCCTCTTTTGACATGTTCTATATCACTTTGGGCAGTTATGTAGATTGCGGGAGTCATTATGTTTTCTTTGCGAATCTCTCTAAGCGTCTCAAAACCGTTTTTTTTAGGCGTGTTAATGTCGAGCAAAAATATGTCGTAGTTTTGCAAGAGAGCGTTATCTAAAAGCGCTTCCCCATCATGAAAATAGTCAACCTGATGGTCATTTAACTCAAAATAGTTTTGTATCTCTTTGCAGATAAATTCGTCGTCTTCTAAAAGCAGTATTTTCATCTTTACCTAATCTCTCAGCACTTTAGCGGCACTTTTGTCTATTATCATTATAATGTAATCTCAAATGCAGGAGTAATTTATGAAAATTATAACACTTATTTTCTTTTTATCTTTTTTTGTTCTCTTTAGGGAGTCGGCAGCAGCTTCAAACAGCTTGGCTAAAGAGACATCGCCTTATCTTTTGCAGCACAAGGATAACCCCGTTGATTGGCACCCTTGGGGCGAGGAGGCATTTCTTAAGGCTAAAAAAGAGAACAAACTTATCTTCCTCTCCATTGGGTACTCTACATGTCACTGGTGTCATGTAATGGCACATGAGAGTTTTGAAAACGAGCATTTCGCAAAACTGCTTAACAAATATTTCATAAGCATAAAAGTCGACAGAGAGGAGCTTCCGCATATAGACGCATATTATCAAAAGGTCTATGCAACCATGAACTCCAAAGGCGGTGGCTGGCCTTTGACAATTATGATGACGGCTGATAAAAAGCCCTTTTTTAGCGGAACTTATGTTCCTTTGTCCGCAGGTTACGGTTCTCGTGGTTTAATGGATATTATAAACAGCGTTGCAACAATTTCTCATCAAAAATTAGCCCAGATGGGCGAAAAAGTGCTTTTGTCGGTTGAGCAGAGCCAAAAGTTTTCAAATCACAAAGCCCAGCTTATGTCAGGTCTTGCAAACAAAACTATCAGCGACTTTAAATCATATTACGACTTTAATAACAGCGGTTTTTCAAATCGACCGAAATTTCCCGAGGCTTCAAAAATCATACTGCTTCTGAAACTTTACGAGATAACAAAAAACAAAGAGAGTCTTGACATGTCGCTTAGCGCGTTGGACGCTATGGCAAAAGGCGGGATTTACGATCAGATAGAGGGCGGTTTTTACAGATATACGGTCGATGAGAAGTGGCAGATTCCCCATTTTGAGAAGATGCTCTACACAAACGGAGAACTTCTTGAAGCCTACTCTTTGGCATACAAACATACTAAAAACCCGCTCTATAAAAAAATCATAGATGAGACAATCGCCCAAATGGATAAAAGATTTCAAATCGGCGGCGTCTACATGAGCGCAAGCAATGCCGATAGCAAAAACCGCGAAGGAAAAAATGAGGAAGGATTTTACTTTGTCTATGAGCACGACGAAGCGTTTGAGTATCTCAAAAAAAGAGGTTTAAAAGAGTCGGTGATAAACGCTGCACTTGGGTATCTGGGAATAACGGAAGATGGAAACTTTGAGGGGCACTTGAGCAATCCGCATATCACGGCAGATGTCGCGCCAAAAGCTCTTCAAAGGGCAAAAGAGCTGCTTTTGGAGATGCGCAAAACAAGAGAGTATCCGTTTGTGGACAATAAAATAAACACCGCTTGGAACGCACTCTACATCAAAGGGAAGTTTAAAGCCGCAATAGCGGATAAAAAGTACGTCATGCAAGCAAAAAAATCTCTTGATGCGCTGCTTGAAAAGATGTATGTAGAGGGTGAACTTTATCACCAGAGTGTTCCAAATGTAAAACCTACGCAAAAGGCTCTGCTTGAGGATTATGCTTTTTTGACAAGCGCTCTTTTTGAGGCGTATCAGGCGACTTTAGAGCAGAGATATTTTAAGCTCTACAAAGAGATTGTTGAAAAAAGTATAACACTCTTTTATAGAGAGGGCAGATGGTTGGAGTCAAACGACGGCTTTGTAACATACGCAGACATAAGCGAAAGAGCCTACGCAAGTGCGTTGGCACAGCAAAGTATCAACCTTTTAAATTACGCCACCGTTTTGGCTGATATGAAAAAGTTTGCGATGGCAAAAGAGATAGCAGAGCTCTATAGCGCTACGATAAATGCAAGCCCCTCAAGTTATCCAACTGCCACGCTAGCATCTCTTATGTTTGAATATGAGCCCATCTTTATAAAATCAACAAAGAGTAATTTGGATAGTTTTGATGCAAACGACATAAAGTACCCCTTTGTTTACAGGTATGTTTATGATGCAGATGAGTATCTGGCATGCAAGATAAACAGTTGTTTTAGCTACGACACAGAGTTTGAAAAAGTGAAAAAAGATATTGAGTCTCTCTTAAAGAGGTAAAAGCACTTTGTAGGCACTTTAGACATGTACTATTGCTTAACTATAATAGTTAAAGGAATAATTATGCTAGATTTAGCTTTTAAAAACAAACATCTTATTGTTGTTTTGTCACTGCTTATCGCAGTTATTAGCGTTATTGTCACAGCGCGGCTTCCCGTGGATATTTTACCAAGCTACAATACCCCCGCGGTTCAGGTCTTAACGCTTTATCCTGGAATGCCTGCTGAAGTAATGGAAAAAGACATAACAAGTCGTCTTGAGCGCTGGACCGGCCAGTCAAACGGGATTGTAAAACAAGAAAGCAAAAGTATGATTGGGGTTAGCATTGTTAAAGATTTCTTTAGCGAAAACACAGACCCAAATACAGCCCTTTCGCAGGTTACTTCATTGGCAATGTCGGACTTGTACTATCTTCCGCCCGGAACCGTTCCTCCGATGGTTATGCCTTATGATCCGACGGCTTCAACTCCTCTGGCGCTGCTAGCGGTTAGCAGTGAGAGCATGAGCGAGAAAGAGCTTTATGATGTTGCCTATTTTCAATTGCGAAATTTGCTAGGTTCTGTTGATGGAATTATCGCTCCTGCCGTGTATGGAGGAAAACTTCGCCGAATTTTTATGTATGTCTATCCCCAAAAATTACAGGCATACAATCTCTCTCAAAGCGATGTTTTAAACGCCTTGCAAAAAAACAATGTCATGATACCCACGGGCGATGTAAATATTGGAAATATCAACTATAGTGTTAATGCCAATGGAATGCTGCCCAAGGTGGATGATTTTAACGACATGGTTATCAAAATAGGCTCAAACGGCGCACCTATATTTCTCAAAGATATCGGTTACGCCAAAGATTCCAGCGCTATTCAAACCAATGTTGTTCATATCAACGGCAAGCGGCAAGTTTACATTCCTATTTACAAGCGTACGGGTGCGAACACTATTGCATCCGTAAATGCGGTTAAAGACAAGCTCTCCGATCTTAAAGAGCGTCTGCCTGCATCCATAAATCTTGATGTCATCCTTGATCAGTCAAGTTATGTACGCAATTCGATTGACGGACTTATCAAAGAGGGCGCTATTGGGCTAATATTAGTCTCAGCGGCGCTGCTTCTTTTTTTAGGAAACATACGCTCTACCTTTATTGTTGCACTTAGTATTCCGCTCTCTGTTATGTTTGCGTTTATTGGGCTCTATTTTACGGGCGACACTATCAATTCTATCACGCTGGGCGGTATCGCTTTGGTTATCGGATTGCTGGTGGATGACAGTATTGTTGTGCTGGAAAATATCGACAAACATCTAAAATTGGGCAAAACATCGGCTCAAGCGGCGTATGACGGAGCCAAAGAGGTTGCTCTTCCTGTACTGGTGACAACCTTGACTATTATCATTGTTTTCTTCCCGATTCTCTTTTTGACTGGTATCTCCAAGTTCTTATTCGCTCCCTTGGCAATCACTGTTTCCTTGGCGATGATCGGTTCTCGATTTTTTTCAATGACGCTTGTTCCCATCATGGCGGCTGCTTTTTTTAAAGGTTTCGACGAAAAGAAGAAGCCAAAAGGTTTTCTGGGTGCTTTTGAAAAAGGGTTTGAAGCCCTCACTCATGGCTATGTCCAAACCATGGACGGTGTACTTAAAATGCGATGGCTGATTTTAGGCATGGTTTTAGCACTGTTTCTCCTTTCTTTATTTGGATTTCAAAAAATCGGACGAGAGTTATTTCCGCAAATGGATGTAGGTCAAATCTCTATGGATGTACGTATGGAAAGCGGAACAAGGCTTGAGAGTACGGAGAAGACTATAACAAGCATTGAGAATTTTATTAAAAAAGAGATAGGCGATGATGTAAATCTGATTGTCTCAAACATGGGAGTCCTCAATGACTGGCCCGCAGCATACACCTCTAACTCAGGAACGCAAGACAGTACTATATCAGTACAACTCAAAGAGCATCATGCGACCAAAACCGTGGAGTACGTGAAGCGTCTGCGTGTAAAACTTAAAGAGGAGTTCCCCGGAGTCGGATTTATTTTTAACACAGGCGGGATTATAACGAGTGCACTTAACTTTGGACTTCCATCGCCGATTGATATACAAATAATAGGCAATGATTTGCATAAGGCTCATGAGATTGCAGTAAGAGTGCGTGAAATTGTTCAAAACATACGAGGCACTGAGGATGTTCGTATCCATCAGCGTTATGACCATCCGGAAATTAAAGTCGACATTGACAGAACAAAAGCGGCAATGTTGGGAATAAATGCAGACGAGGTTGTTAAAAATACAGTTTCAGCTCTCAACTCCTCGGTCAATTTTAAGCCATCGTTTTGGATAGATGAAAAAAACGGTAATCACTATTATGTCGGAGTTACTTACCCTGAAATAGAGTTAGATGACCCAAAATCTGTTGAGAACATTACCATGATGGGAACAAACGGAAAAATAACACAGCTTAAAAATATTGCAACGACATCTCTTACATCGGCTCCTATTGAGATTAATCATCTCGATTTGCAACGCGTTACAGATGTGTATGCTAATGTTGAGGGAAGAGACATCGGCTCAGTTGCAACCGAAGTAGAGCAGGAGCTCCAAGAGTTGCGCAAAGAGATTCCTGATGGGTATAAAGTAGAGATAAAAGGGGAGATACAAAGCATGAAGGAGAGCTTTAGTAACCTGGGTTTAGGTTTGGTGCTTGCTGTTTTTCTTGTCTATCTGGTTATTGTTCCGCTGCTGCGCTCATTTACTCTACCGCTAATTATTATCGCAGTTATCCCTTTGGGACTTATCGGTGTTGTTGCAATGCTCTTGGCAACAGATACTTATCTTAATATACAATCTATGATGGGGATCATTATGATGGTGGGAATTACCGTTGCCTATAGCAATCTGCTCGTTGATAAAATGAACAATCTTTACAATGAAGGCAAAAATCTGCACGAAGCAATTAAAGAGGGGGTTGCGAACCGCTTCCGCCCTATTATTATGACGGCAACGGTTGCCATCTTGGCTATGGTGCCCATGGCGCTTGGGTACGAAACGGGCGGAGAAGCCAATGTTCCGTTGGCTCGCGCCATCATAGGCGGAGTTGCAGCTGCAACGGTTTTATCGCTGTTTATTGTGCCTATATTGTTCTTTTTATTTCATAAAAAATCTAATTCTCAAGGAAATTAACATGAGTTCACTTATAACATTTTTAACCATTACTATTCTATTTTTCAGTGGATGTACAAACGATGCTGCTCAAAAAGAGGTCGTGAAGACAGAAGAAAAAAGAGTGCCTACGGTTCTTGTCGCCAATCCTCAAAAACATGAGTTTGATGCCTCTATATCAATTGCAGGGAGTGCAAAACCAAATCAGCAGGTTAAAATATTTGCCATGAGCGACGGATACCTTAAGCAAACTATGGTCGATATTGGAGATTTTATCTCTCAGGGAGCAACGGTTGCCCTATTGGATAACCCGGAACTCTTTAGCAAAAAAGCAAAACTGCAAGCAGAGCTCAACGGTAAAAAAGTGCTCTATGAGAGACTTAAAAGTGTTTATGAAAAAACGCCGCAGCTCATTAGTGTTATCGATGTCGAAAATGCTCAAGCCGAGTTTGAAAGTCTTAGAGCGCAACTTCATGCCATAGAGATACAAACCTCTTATCTAAAAGTAAAAGCGCCGTTTTCAGGGGTTATAATCCAGCGCTTTGCCGATAAGGGTTCTATGATTCAAAATGGGTTAAATAACCCAAATGCCGTTGCACTGTTTGAGATTCAAGATATTAACCCAATCCGTTTGAGCGTCGATGTCCCAGAAACGGACGCCCCGCTTATTCATAAGGGGATGATAGCAAATATTACTTTTCCGGAATTGCCGACTCAGAATTTCAGTGCTAAAATTTCCCGCACCTCTTTTGGTTTAAACGAAGAGACAAAAACGATGGAAGTGCAAATAGACATTCCAAACAAAGATTTTAAAATCCATTCAGGAATGTACGCCAAGGTTGAAATTCCGATTAATGGGCATAAAAACACTCTCTGTGTTCCTAATGAAGCCGTAGGCAACATAAAAGGGGAATCTTTTATTTATGTAGTTGGGAATCAAAAAGTTAGAAAAGTAGTCATCAAAACAGGAGTTCGAGACAAAAAATTTACGGAAATTTTACATGGCGTTATAGATGCTAGCGATGCGATTGTGATATCGGGAAAAGAGTTTTGTTTTGAGGGTGCATCGGTCGATGCCAAACATGTGACAAGCAGATAGGAGAGAGTATGAAAACAGTGAAATTTACCCTTATTTGTACTCTTTTTAGCGCATTACTTTGTGCTTCTGAGGTAATGCCTATTGATTTGCAGAGCGTCTTAGAGTTAGGCGGTGCAAATAACCTTACCATCAAAGAGTTTCAAGCTAAACAAGAAGAGGCGTTGAAGAGTTTAGAAAAAGCCAAAGAGTGGTGGTTGCCAAATATTTATGCAGGGGTAAAAACCCAGCAGTTGTGGGGAGCTGCTATGAACGGTAACGGCAGCTTTTATACCGATGTCGATAGTGATAATCTTTGGGGTGGAGTAGGAGTAAAAATGAGACTCAATTTTGCCGATGGCATCTATAAAACCAAGGCGGCACAATTAAATGTTAGAACTCACTCTTTTGAGAGCATAGCCGAAAAGAACCAAGTGTTATTGTCATGCGTAAATGCTTACTATGATATGGCATATGAGCAGTTAAAATACAAAGCATATAAAAATTTAGCGGAGCAATCCGACACACTCATGCAGCAGATAGCGATTCAGGTGGAAGCAGGGCTGCGCTATCAGTCAGAACTACTGCTAGCTAAAGGCAATCATGCACATCTGAAATTGGAGATGATAAATGCACAGTCTGCTTACGAGCGCAAATCGGCAGAGTTGGTACGACTTCTTCATCTTAAAAACAGTGTCAAGCTCTCTATCGGCGAAGAGCTTCTGCTTCCATTAGATTTCCAGACAATATCGGACATAAACAGTGATATTGCATATACAAATAGAGCGGAAATAAAAGCTATAGACTCCTCGATTCTATCATTGCAAAAAGAAAAAAAAAGTATTACCGAGGGTATTTGGATGCCTGAGTTAAGCATCGATACCTATACTTCCTATTTTGGAAGTTTGCGTGGCGATATGACGCCGGTGGCGCTAAACCAAGGCTCTAAACAGCTCTACCCGACACAGGGTTTAAATCTCTCTTTGTTATGGAATATACCGCTGGGAGAACTTCTTTATCGTTCAAGCGAAGAGAAATACAATGCAAAAATCCAGACAGAGCGGGTAAAACTGCAACAAATGGATGCACAGATTAACGAAGAGCTCTCTAATGCTACTCAAGATATAGAGATAGGAAAAGAGAAAATCACTCTATCCAAAGAGGCGTTAAACAGTACAAAAGAGGCATTAAACCAAAGTATAGAGCGCCAAAAACAAGGAACAGCAAAGCCATTTGAAGTCTTTCAGGTACAGCAATTTTATTTGCAATCCAAAATTGACTATCTAAAGGCAATTAGTGATTACAACAAAGCTCAGTTTGCTTTAAAAGTAGCAAAAGGCGAGACGCTTTAGATTTCTTCATTCTAAACCTATCTAGGGCGTAGGCTGTAAATGTTCATCTCATAATCGCTTTGTTTTTAAAAAAAGGGTAAAATCCAATCACTAAAAAGAGAAACGGTTGGAAATGAAAAGATTGACAAAAGAAGAGGCTCTTCATCTCATACAAAATGCAGATTTAAAAGAGCTTGGACGGATGGCGACTGCACGCAAAAAAGAGCTGCACCCTGATAATATTACCACTTTTGTGGTGGATAGAAACATCAACTATACTAACATCTGCTGGGTGGACTGTAAATTTTGCGCATTTTACAGACATGAAAAAGATGCGGATGCTTACGTTTTGACGTTTGATGAGATAGACGCAAAGATAGACGAACTGCTTGAGATAGGCGGTACGCAGATACTTTTTCAAGGCGGCGTGCATCCAAAACTCAAAATAGAGTGGTATGAGGATTTGGTCGGGCATATTCATACAAAATACCCTACAATTACCATTCACGGTTTTAGCTCCATTGAGATAGATTTTATAGCCAAGGTCTCGCGTATTAGCGTGGAAGAGGTTTTAGAGAGACTTCACGCAAAAGGTCTGGCTTCTATCCCAGGAGCTGGGGCTGAGATACTTAGCGACAAAGTTCGTGATATTATCGCTCCTAAAAAAATTGACTCTGAGGTCTGGATAGATATTCACAGAAAAGCTCATAAACTCGGCATTATGTCAACGGCTACGATGATGTACGGAACTGTTGAGAGCGATGAGGACATTATAGAGCATTTTGATATGGTGCGCAGGCTTCAAGATGAGACGGGCGGTTTTCGCGCTTTTATTATGTGGAGTTTTCAAGGGCAAAATACAGAACTTCTCCGTCTTATTCCAGATATGGATAAACCATCTTCAAACCGCTACTTAAGACTTCTTGCAGTTGCCAGGCTCTACCTTGACAACGTGCCTAATATCCAAAGTTCATGGGTGACACAGGGTCCATATATCGGACAGATGGCTCTGATGTTCGGTGCAAACGACCTGGGTTCAACCATGATGGAAGAGAATGTCGTAAGCTCTGCCGGAGCAGCGTATAAGATGGCAAAGAGCGAGATGGTGCACCTCATAAGAGACGTGGGCGAGATACCTGCCGTGCGAAATACGGCGTATGAGATCTTAGAGAAATTTGCATAGAATGAAGAAAATAGCTTTAATACTACTGATTTTAGGAAATATAATGATGGCAGCGACAATAGATGAGATAAAAGTAAAGAGTTCGAAAATTCCTCTGATTTTTGAAGAGGATAAAAGACTTCCTCTGGTGACTATGCAGTTTATTTTCAAAAACAGCGGAAGCGTAGCGGATGGCACAAAAGCGGGGTTGGCGAAGTTTAGCTCAAGAGTGATGAACGAGGGAACAAAAAAGCTTGGTTCAAGCAAGTTTGCCGAAGCACTAGAGAGCAGAGCAATCCATATTTCTGCTTCAACCGGCAAAGAGACTTTTGTTCTGGAACTTAGCTGTTTAAAAGAGGAGCTTGACGAAGGTCTTAAGTATTTCGGGATGCTGCTGAGCGATCCAAATCTAAGCGAAGAGAGTATTAAGAAGGTAAAAACAACCACTTTAGGCTCTCTTGCAAGAAAAGAGAATGACTTTGACTACATTGCGTCAAACGAGCTAAAAGCGCTTCTCTTTGAGGGCAGCGTGCTTGCAAATCCATCTGCTGGAACGATTGAGAGCGTAAAGAGTATAGAGTTAAAAGATGTAAAAGAGTTTCTTTCAAAAAACCTAGTAGCTTCAAAGCTCATTGTTGCGATCGGCGGCGATATCGACCTTGAGACGAGCAGAGAGAAGATAGTAAAAATAATTGAGATGCTTGCTAAGGGCAGATCAAATGAACTGACAAGGTATGAAGCCTCTAAAGATGCTAAAGAGAAAGTACTTTTAAAAGAGACACAGCAGGCTTACATCTACTTTGGCTCACCATATAACATAAGCGTAGAGTCAGAGGATTATTACAAAGCGAGAGTTGCCGTTTTTATACTCGGAGCAGGCGGTTTTGGTTCAAGGCTTATGGAAGAGATCAGAGTGAAAAAAGGGCTTGCTTACTCGGCTTATGCTAGGCTTGATGTTACAAGATCAAGCTCATTTATGAGCGGCTATCTGCAGACAAAACTTGAATCTCTTGAAGATGCCAAAGAGACGGTAAAGTATGTTGTAGAGGATTTCGTAAAAAACGGCGTTACAAAAGAGGAGCTTGAGCAGACTAAGAAGTTTCTTCTTGGAAGCGAGCCGCTAAGAGTAGAGACCATGAGTCAGAGACTTCACAGAACCTTTATGGAGTTTTACAATGGTCATGAGATCGGGCACTCTTTTAGAGAGCTTGAAAAGATAGAAAAATTGAAGCTAAAAGATCTAAACGAGTTTATTAAAGAGCACAAAGAGATCTTAGATATGAGTTTTTCGATAGTAACCAAGTAAAATCATATTGCATTTTGCAATATTTTGCCGAAGCTCTATATAAAATCGCTATTATAACAGTAGCGAGGATTGAAGATGAAGATTACAAAAGAGCAAGAAGAGAAGTTTAAAAAACTTGGGTTGAGCAGTTATATAGAGCTTGCTCTTATGGTACCTAGCTCTTACGAAGATCTAAGAGTTGGCGATAAACTTCAAATCCACGCTATGCAGCTTATAGATGCGACGGTAGAGTCCGTTTATAGAGCTCCAAATTCACTTCAGATAACCCTCTTTGCACACAATTTCGGACACACTATTACAGGCGTGATGTTCCGTCCAAAACCATATATGATGCATCAGTTCAAAGTAGGCGAGAGAGATTACTACTACGGAATGGTTGAGTGCAAAGGCGGTTTTTGCACTATCAGTATGCCAAAAAAAGTAACCAACATCGGCGAGATCACTCCGAAGTACAAATCACCGCTTAGAAGTGACGTTATGCTTCGGCTTATGAAAAGCGCTCTAACAAAAGAGAACCTTCTCTCAGAGGGGCTTAAAGAGGAGATCGCAGAGGAACTTTTAAGGCTTCATTTTCCCACACACACAACACCAAATTTAAGAGATTTGGATGCTAAAACGCTTTACGCTCTTAAATATAGCGAACTATTCAGCTATATGAAGCAGCTCTCAAACAAAAGAAGATACTTCAAAGCAATGACCTCTTCTCCTAGGGATTACAAAGAGTGGGCATCAACTCTTCCGTTTTATTTGACAGATGAACAGCTTAAAACCATAGAAGATATAAAAGCAGACTTCAGCAAAGAGTTCTCTGCCAGACGGATGGTGGTCGGAGATGTAGGCAGCGGTAAAACAATGGTCATCTTGGCATCTGCACTTATGATGCTTCCAAATCGCTCAATTCTGATGGCGCCTACGACCATACTTGCAAACCAGCTCTATGAGGAGGCTAAAAAGTTTCTTCCCATGATGAGAATAGCGCTTGTCACAAACAAAACAAAAGCCATAGATCTGGATGAGTATGATTTTATAGTAGGCACTCACGCTCTGCTTTACAGAGAGCTCCCATGTGCCTCTCTTGTCATGGTAGATGAGCAGCACCGTTTTGGAACGGCTCAGAGAAATCTGCTTGAGAAGTTGGTTGGCTCAGGAGAGAGAAAACCCCATTTTTTACAGTTCTCTGCCACCCCAATACCAAGAACACAGGCTATGATAGAGACGGCGCACATAGATGTCTCACTTATAACCTCCACGCCGTTCGTAAAAGATATAACAAGCAGAGTAATACATAAAAGTGATTTTAAAGAGCTTTTGGAGCATATAAAAGATGAGGTACAAAGAGGCAATCAAGTCCTGCTTGTCTACCCGCTGGTAGAGCAGAGCGAAGTTTTGGAGTATCAGAGCATCGATGAGGCAAGAGGGTTTTGGGAGAGCAGATTTTCCAATGTCTTTGTCACTCACGGAAAGGACAAAGAGAAAGAGGAGATATTGCTTGAATTTAGCAAAAATGGAGATATTCTTATAGCCACTACGGTCGTAGAGGTCGGCATCTCTCTGCCTCGCCTTAGCACGGTCATTATTGTCGGAGCCGAGAGGTTGGGACTCTCGACCCTGCATCAGCTTCGTGGGCGTGTAAGCCGCACAGGTCTTAAGGGGCACTGTTTTTTATATACGAACCAAAACTCATCTGAGCGTCTGGATAGATTTGTGCAGACAACAAGCGGTTTTGATATTGCGAACTTGGATTTGAAGTTTAGAAAAGGCGGAGATCTGTTAAAAGGGCATAATCAAAGTGGAAGTCAGTTTAAGTGGGTCGATTTGGCAGAAGATGAAGAGATAGTAAAAAGTGTAAAAGAGGATACATTGAATTAAAATTCTTGCTTCTTAGAAGCAAAGCTTTAGTAGCCTCAGCGGCTTGGAGCGCAGCAAAGAGATTGACTCTCTTTGCGGGACTATAGATTAGTATAGTCCGAACTTTCCGTCATTTCTCTTGTAGAGAACTCTTGTTTTTCCGTCGTTGTCTATGAAGATCTCAAATAGTTTCTTATTCTCTTTTATATCATTTAAGACATCTTCTACTTCACGCGGTTTGTATAGAGTAAGCTCAACCGGAACTATCTCATCTTCCATAGCTTCGCTTGCTTCATGTAGGTCTATACCATTACCTGCTTCATTTTTTGCTTCGTTTATGCCGTCTTTGTGATGGTGGTTGTCTTTGTCATGCATGCGGCGGAGTGCTTTTTGCGCTCTTGCTGTTGCCAAGTCAATAGCAGCGTAGAGATCTTCATCACTCTGTTTGATAACTATAGAGTTTTTATGTGCCAAATTTATAACAAACTCTATGACAGATAGAGGCTTGCCTTTTTTAGTCTGGCTTGTTGCGATCAGGTTTACAGAGATGATGTCCATATTGTATTTGCTAAGTGTTTCTATTGATGCATTCATGTGCGCTTTTATAGGCTCTGTAAGCTCCACATGTCTCCCAGTTAATGATATATTCATAGTAAATCCTTTTGATTGTAATTGTAAATTATTATATCATTAAATGGTTTAGAATAGCCACAATTTAGAGCTTTTGAATAGTTCTTCTAAAGTAGCGGATAGGTTCGGTTGTGATATCTGTTTTTGTTGAAACGACAACATCCATCAATACAGAACCGTTTTGTTCAGGAGTGTTAATATTGTTAATATACATATCGCATCCGCCAACATTGTTAGTAAAAACATATTGCACACTGACATTTACATCAAAAATACTAGTGATGTTGATATCAAAAGGAAGTGCAGTATATGTGTTTAAGCAGTTTGTGACAGGGTCTCTCTTTGCAATCTCTAACAGAGTTAATTCTACTGCGCTTTTTGCTACCAACTCAGCTTGCTCATAAAGGTAGAGGTCAACCGTTCTTTTTGTCGTCTCTGTGGTAAGAGAAAGAGAGAGAGCCATAATGGTAGAGATGACCACAATAACGGCTATTGCCATTATCATGGCAAAGCCTGAGCGCTTCTTGCGAGGATTGGTTTTTAAAATACTGTTTTTTCTTTGCATAACGAATAATCCTCCATCAAATCAGTTTTTACGCACACTTGAATCTTTACAATCGAACCTGCAGCTCTAAATCTAAAAGTATCTACATCCTTCATAATAAGCGCTTTTTTTCCATCTGTATAGCTCTCGCCTTCCCACGGTTGGTAGTCATAGTAAAGAGTCAAGTTCCCATCAGCCGGAGTATGCACAACAGCATTGGCAGTCCATGCAAGCTGGTAGTACTCATAAACATCAGTCCCTGTAAAGTTGTTATCGGCCCCTGTTGCTCCGTTTGTCGGTACAAACTGGTCTACAACGCCGTTGCTTCTTATGGGGTGCATAGCAACATCTTGGGTAGTTATAGCCCCTCCCCATCCATAGCCCGTGTAGATATCACTGTCTGAACCTACAAAGTAGATCGCGGCATTATCAATTCCGCTATTGGCGCTAGAGAGTGTGCTTATAAGAGTATCCAACTCTGCAGTGTCAGTGTTTGGAGAGACTAAAGTATTTTCATTGCTGTTAGGATCTCTCAAATCGATTATTCCGCTCCAGTGCGGCAGAACAGCACTGTTTCCGCGAAAACCGTCAATGTCAGTTGCTACCCACTCTAAAATTGTTGCAGTATCTCCATAATCAGAACTTGCCAAAGCTTTATAGTCGGCGGCGCTCTTTTTTGCAATAATAGAGTCTTTTATGCGGTACTGAAGTCTTGAAGCAATGGTCTCAACAGCAGCTGTACTTTGAGACTGGAGTCTGTTGTTGACACTTGAAAATATAAAACTTTTATACGCTTGAGAGAGAAGCTCAATGCCAAATTTTGCCAAGATTCCCATTATGACTATGACAAATATAAGCTCCAGAAGAGTAAAGGCAGCTCTACGCATTAAAATCTCCTCTTGTAGTAGTCTATTTCGCCGATGTTTGCGCTGTATATTTTTAGTACCGTAAGAAGCTTTGGAGGTGTTGCTGAATCATATACTGAGGCAGTAAGTACTTTTATATTGCTATCTGTTGCTGCTTGTGTGACAATGACTTGGCTCTGGTACTCCTGCTTGTATCCTGCAGCTTCTGCAGCACTAGTGTCAAACAGATCGCCAACAGTAGCATCAACCGCATTGTTAAGGTTGGGAAAAGTAGTATCTGTCGTATTTGCAAGCCCAGTAGTATTGCTGTCTAAACATCTTCTGTGATAAGGCTGATTTACATGACCGGGTCTTAATCTATCAGCATTACATGCGCCATTAACTTCAATAACTCTAGAAAGACGACTAAGAGCGTTGTCTTGCATAGAGTTTAAATCCCAATAGTACGATGTAGCTCCCATAAGTTCAGCAGAAGCGGCAAAGATGGCTTCTTGGACTATGTTGTCCTCTATTCCTTTTGATGTAACTTGCATCATCACAGGAAGAGACATAACGGCAATAGAGATAATCACGATAGCAAAGATAAGCTCTATCATTGTAAAAGCGGCTCTGCGAAGAGCGGATTTTCTTTTTACCACATGATTCTCCTATTTGTTGTTGCTGTATCTGGAATTTTTGTGGTAGTGCTCGTATTGTGCTCACCCGTCCAGTCTCCTGTGTCGTCAAACTCCACTTGGAACTCGTTTCTGGTGGCAAACGGGTCGCTTTCGTTGTAGATGAGCCATGGAGATGCTTCATTTTGCATAGTGGTTTTGTACGGATAATCTTTGCTTTCATCATAATCAAGAATTGTTACAGATGGATTTCCAAGTGGGTTGTCTGTTGCATCTACGATATCATCTATATTTGTTCCGCCTTTTTGAACAACTATGCCCACCGCACCGTCAGTCGGTGTAGCATGAAAAGGAGTGGGAATAACATACCATCTTGCATCATCTGTCCTTGTTGAGTTGATGCCGTTTGGAAGCAAAGATTTGTCACTACAGCCTGTTCCAAAGCAGTAAGCTTCAAAATATATATTTGCCGGATTATTAAGAGGAGTATTGTATCTCTGTCTTGAGGCATGTGTGCGACCGTAAACAAATGTAGCATTGCCTCCGACATTTACGCCGCTTACATTGTCTGTGTCTGTTGCGTTGATCTCATTTACGACGACTGCAAAAGGGTTTACGACTTTGCTTGTATTTCTATCGAAATTTATTTTGTAGTTAAACTCTGCCGTGCCGTTAGTATCGTTGCTGTCAAACTGTGTACTTGAAAAAGGTAGATTATACTCAGTTGTTCCAAGTACTAGCGGAATTGAGCCGTTGTCATCAGGGGTATAATGGTACCAGAGCAGTTTGGTCAGCGAGTCTGTTTCAGGGTTGTCTTTATTGATCGCATCTGCCAAAGTGAGTTTCATATTGCCGTCTTTTGCGTAACACTCGGCAGTGTAATTGCTTGTAACCGTATTTGTAAGGGTCTTCGCAGAGATGTTGACATCAAAAGACGCTGAGATATTGCGATCAGCATCATTTGGAAAGCGCTCAAAGTTTGAGAGGTATGTAAAACCGTTTGAGCCGTTCTCCAAGCCGCCTTCTATCCCAAAGTGGTGAGGAATAACTCTTATCTGTGTTACAAACGGCTCTATCAATCTATCAGCATCAGTAGTATCGTCTGCATCAACAACTGCAAATTCAAATCCTGCTCTTTCCTGCATTGTAAGATTGAATTCTCCAACATTATTTAAAGCGTAGTTGCCGGAAGCATCTCCATTTGTAAAATCAACAGGAGGAGTAAAGTTTATGCTCATCTCTTCACATGTTTTTGACGGGTCTGTTATATTGATATCAACTGCAAATGATGAGCCTTCAGTTTCGTTGTAATCAAGTGATGCCGCTCCTGTGTAATCTTCGGCATAAATAGTAAGCGGAACCGCTTCTCCTGCCTTAAAAGGGTCCGGCAGCATCGTAGTGTTAAAATCATTTGGACGGATTGCAAAATTGTCCTCAGAACATAGATCTCCTTGCATAGCATCAGCTAGACACATTGCGCATCCAAAGTCGGTGTTGTACTCTGAAGGCGAAATAGTTCTTATACGTCCACCACAGTTTCCATTGTATGCATTTGAGTCACATGGAGCAGAGGTACCAGGTGTTCCATCGCCATAGATACATCTCATAACATTGTCTTGAAATGCGGGAGGAAAGACAGAGAGAATGTTTTGTACATTGTTAAAGCAGGCAGGAACCAAACAAAGAGAGCTCTCAAGTGAACTGGTATTACAGTTTAAGCCATCTGCATTTTCAAGAAGCGCTCCCCAGTCATAAGATGTAATTTTAGCTCTTCTGTCTCTATAAGCTCTGTCTATAGTAAGTGCTCCAATATCAGTGTCTTCTTCCCCATGGCGAATTATGCCTTGTCCAAGATATTTTGCATCTGTGCAAGAGACTCCATCAGCATGCTCTAAAATAACAGTCATATCTACTGTGTCGTTTGGCTTGTCTGAGTATTGACCATCATAAGTTGCTACATTTCCTAGCGGGTCAAGATAGGAAGCATGAAGGTAAAACTCTTTGTTGATTATTTTAGTAGTAATACTTTTGTTTGAATCATAATCAAATCCTACCTCGTTAATTCCTACACTGCCTGAAGTTGCTGGAGGTATATAAGTACCACCTCCGCAATATTTAGAGTGAAAAGTGAGATCAACACTGTACGGAGTAGCATTGGTTTTTGATGTTCCTAGCAAGCCAAGATAATAGACTCTTTTTCCATCAGGCTGTGTCGGGTCTGCATAAACCGGTATAGTGGCAGTTTCACTGCGATATCCTGAGTCTAACTGACTTGTCGTGCCTTTGCTGAAAATAGTAGGACAGTTGTCTCCAAAGTCATAGTAGAGTATGAGTTTGTCATCACTCATCTCTGTATTTGTAAGGTTTACATCCAGATAGCCATCCTCATAAACAGTAATTTTGTAATATTGCCCATCAACAGAAGTTACGCCATTTGGGCTGGACTCCTCCACAAAAGCTGTGTCCTCATTGCTACAGTTGTCATCCGTTTCAAGAAGAGGTATTGCGTCGGCACAATAACTATTTATAAAAATTGTAACATTAGCCTCATTTGAATCTATACCATATTCATTTGTAACTCTATATGTAAAATAATCAACATCAGTAACTTCTGAGCCTGTATATGTATATGTAAAATTCCCGTCAGCTAAAATAGGGTTTGGTGATAAATTGCCGACACTTGGTGTAGTATTTGAAAGAACAGTAATATTGTTTTCCGTGTAGTAAGTACCATATGGATAGTCTGAAATAAGGCTGGCAACTAATGTGTCTGTAGGAGCAACAGAGTAATATCTGTCGTACGCAATAGGTATGGGATACCCTATGCTAACGGTTGCAACATTAGAGATTGTACCTTCGTTGTCCTCAACGGTATATGTAAAACTATCTGTTCCGTCAAAAGGGGATGGAGGAGTATATGTTATAGTGCCGTTTACATAATCAATGGTTATGCTTCCATCCACCGGATCAGTGGCTACAATTGAGGCTTTGTTTAAAGTTCCATCAAGGTCATAATCGTTTAGTAATACATCAATTATTGTGGGATTTACGCCGTCTGTCTCTGCAGCGTCATCAACAGCCACTGGAATTTGGTTACCAACATTAAGAGTTAGTGTTAATGTATAAGTCTGGTTTGATACTTCACCAGGTGCACTAGAACTCAAATAGATTGTTTGACCTGCATTATAAAAGAGAGGACCAAATGATGTTAATGTATGTGTTGTTTTATCAGGCATACTTGTTGTACTGACATCAAATTTTACAGTTGAGTTTCCAGATAGTTCAGCAGAAAAATAACCGCTCTCTATTATCGAAATTGTAAACTGATCAATATCATTTTGTTTAACAACTAAATTTGTTTGAGTATATCCGGTACTCGTTAGGCTGACAACATAATTGCCATATGTATCAGCAATTAGCGAAAACGTAAAAAACAAAACAATTAAAAAAGAGCGAAATAGATTCATTGGGTCCTCCAGGCAAAAGCATAAGCCTACTTACTAATCTTACATTATACTACCAATTCTACTTAATAAGCGCTTAATTATTTTAGCTAGGCTAAGAGATAGCCGTCGCGGTTAAATGGTTTTTAATATTTCAAGGTGTGGTTATTTTTTTAAAAAATCGGATATCTTCTCGCACACACCGTACTCTTTTGAGTCGCTTATAATGACTTGTGCAGCTCTGTTGTTGTCTGTATTGAAGATCATTGGACCTATAAAGTTTACTACGGAGTTTTCTATCGGGGTCTGGATCAAGACAGTGTTTAAAATGATCAGGTTTGAGTTTTTGTCTATCTCTAACATCTCTTGGATATTCTCAGGAACTTCAAAGTCGTACTCTCTTAGAACAAAAGGATCAATAAGAGTAAAGGAGATGTTTTCTTCATCTATGGACTTCATCTTCATAAAAATATCGTCGATCTTCTCCAAAGTTACCTCTTTTAAATCTTCAAAGCCTAAAATTGGGACGCAAATATCAAATTTCATAAAAAACCTTTTCGCTTACTTTTTTGTTAATTGTAGCACTTTAAGCATAAAATATACCTAGTTTAATGAGTGTTATATATCTTTTAGATAAAATATCAACCTATCTATAACTAGGAAAAAATTTAATGAAATTTAAAACTTACGCAATGCTCGCACTACTCTCAATGACGCTTCTTTTTACAGGTTGTTCAAAAGAGATCGAAGAGTATAACAAGCCTGCCATGTATTGGTACTCAAAGATTACGCAAAGCGTCTCAAACGGAGACCTTGAGAGAGCGGACTCTTACTACAGCTCACTTCAAGGAGAGCACATCGGCTCACCGCTTCTGCCTGAAGCTACAATGATACTGGCACTTGCCCACATGCAGCATGAAGAGTACCTCTTAAGTGAGTATTTTTTAGATGAGTATATAAAGAGATATGCGACGCCTAATGAAAAAGAGGAGGCGGAGTTTTTAAAGATAAAAGCAAAGTATAAAGCACTTCCGCATCCAAGACGTGATCAGGCACTTATAGATGATGCTATTGTCGAGGGTGAGAGATTTAAGCTCAATTATCCTGGTTCAATGTACGCTGAAGTTGTAAATACAATGCTTGTGCGTCTCTATCTTGCTCAATATGTTTTAAATGAGGAGATAACAGACCTCTACGAGAGGCTAGACAAGCCAAAGAGCGCAGAGTACTACAGAAGCATAAACCCGCAGCCGTGGATCGCCTCTTCAGAGGTTGACAGAGCGGTGGCTCCTTGGTACAGAGCTTGGTTTGAGGGGGACGGCACTTCAAGTTGGTACGACTTTATGATACCTGATACAAAAAGTGTGGTATCGAGAAATTCTATATCCGAGGAAGATGTTCAAGGAGAGAGTAATGAAACTAAGTGATTATAGTGAATTTCCTGCTGATATTCCTATAATAGCAGAGGATGAGCTCTTTTTATACCCGTTTATGATCTCACCGCTTTTTTTAAGTGATGAGAGCAATATAAAAGCCGCTACAAAGGCTATAGAAGAGAGCTCTTTGGTAATTGTCTGTTCTACAAAGCCATCCCATGAGGGAGAGAGAGATTTTGAATCTCTTTACAGTGCTGGTGTTGTAGGCTCAATTATGAGAAAAGTTGCACTTCCAGACGGAAGAGTTAAGGTTCTTTTTCAAGGTCTTGCACGTGCAAAGGTTGCTTATAAAGTATCTGATAACCCGCTTATAGCGCATGTTGAGGTTATTAATGCTACAAACGTAAACTCTCTAAAGATAGATGCTATCTTAGAAGTTGTACGTGAAAAGGTAAGAACTCTTGCCGGTGTGAGCAACTACTTTCCTCCCGATCTGCTAAGAACTATAGAGGAGAATCACGACCATAACAGAATAATCGACCTTATCTGCAGTACGGTAAAACTTAAAAAAGAGCAGGCCTATAATCTTTTTGTAGAGTCAAACACGGAGAAGAGGTTTTTAGACCTCATTGAGTATCTTATTGACGAGATAGAGGCGAATAAACTCCAAAAAGAGATTCGCTCTAAAGTACACAGCCATATAGAGAAGGTAAATAAAGAGTACTTCTTAAAAGAGCAGTTAAAGCAGATACAAAAAGAGCTTGGAACGGACACTTCAAGAGATGAAGAGATCGAGGAGTATCGCAAAAAGCTTGAGGCTAAAAAAGAGAAGATGAGCGAAGAAGCCTATAAAGAGATAGGCAAGCAGATAGACAGATTTTCACGTATGCACCCTGACTCTTCCGATGCCTCTATGACGCAGACATATCTTGATTGGGCTTTGGAGATACCTTTTGGGGATGAGAGCAAAAAGAAACTACATATAAGTGACGTACAAAATCAGCTAGATCGTGATCACTTCTCACTAGAGAAGCCTAAGCAGAGAATAACGGAATTTTTTGCGGTAAAAGAGCTTATGGAGCTTAGAGGCATAAAGAGCAACTCCGGTGCGATCATCTGTTTCTCGGGACCTCCCGGTGTAGGAAAGACCTCTCTAGCAAACTCTATCGCAGAAGCACTCAAACGCCCGCTTATCAGGATCGCACTTGGCGGGCTTGAAGATGTGAACGAGCTAAGGGGGCACAGAAGAACATATGTCGGTGCAATGCCGGGGCGCATAGTTCAAGGCATTATAGATGCTAAAAAAATGAACCCTGTGGTAGTCCTAGATGAGATCGACAAAGTTGCAAAAACAGGAAGAGGCGACCCTACTGCCGCACTTTTGGAGATACTAGATCCTGAGCAGAACAAGGAGTTTAGAGATTACTACTTAAACTTCAACATCGACCTCTCAAAAGTTATCTTTATAGCTACGGCAAACGATGTAGGCAGGATTCCCGCACCTCTGCGTGACAGAATGGAGTTTATTACCATAAGTTCATATACGCCGCAGGAGAAGTATGAGATCGCATCAAGATATCTGATCCCGCAGGAGCTTAAAAAGCATGGACTTAAAAAGTCTGAGGTCAGCATATCAAAGCCTGCACTAAAAGAGCTTATTCACAGCTATACGCGTGAAGCGGGCGTGCGTAATCTTCGCCACCGCCTTGCCAATATGTCAAGAAAAGTGGCACGTGAGATACTGGAACATCCTGAGGTAAGCAAAGTCTCACTTACCCTTAAAAATCTAAAAGAGTATTTTGATAAAACTGTTTTTGAGATTGAAAAAACTACAAGAGTCCCTGTCGTAGGAGTTGTAAACGGTTTGGCATGGACTGCGGTCGGCGGTGATGTCTTAAAGCTTGAGAGTATTCGCATAAAAGGCAAAGGTGGCATGCAGCTTACCGGAAGCCTCGGCGATGTTATGAAAGAGTCTGCACTAATTGCGTACAGCGTCGTAAAAACGTTAATAGATACGAAAAAATTAAAGATAGACGTTAAAAATATTCCTTTGACGATCAAAGAGAGAGAAGAAAAAACGGAAATGGATCCTAGCGAGGTGTATAAGCGATATGATCTCCATATTCACGTTCCTGACGGTGCTACTCCAAAAGATGGACCGAGTGCCGGCATAGCGATGGTAAGTGTTATATCCTCGATACTCAGTTCAAAAAAAGTGCGTTCGGAAATTGCCATGACGGGAGAGGTTTCTCTTAGCGGAGATGTACTGCCGATAGGCGGACTTAGAGAGAAACTTATTGCAGCACATAAGGCTGACATGAGCAAGGTTCTTATTCCTGTGAAAAATTATGAGAGAGATCTAGAAGATATTCCGCAGGAGGTCAGAGACTCTCTTGAGATAATCGCTGTGAGTAGAGTAGAAGAGGTTTTAAAACACGTTTTAGTGTAAACCTCTCTTTATATTTAGATTACGATAGAGTTTATTTTTTCAGTTAAGTCGTTGTTTCTGATCGGCTTCATTAAAAAGCCGTTCGCTCCAAGCTCTAAGGCTTCAGTTTTTTTCGTCTCATCGGTAGTAAGCACAATTATCGGAACCTGTTCTATATTTTCATCTGAGCGAACAACTTTTAGCATCTCCAAGCCGTTCATAACGGGCATAATAATATCTAAGAGTATAAGATTTATATCGCTTCTTGCCTTTAGGTGCCCGATCGCATCAGCTCCATTTTTTGCTTCTACTACCTCTTTAACATTAGGGTTCTTCATAAGCATCGATTTAAGAAGTTTAAGGTTGATCATATCGTCATCTACTGCTAATACTACTAATTCTTTTGACATCTTTTTACCTTTTAAGCATATTTTTTAAACAGAGATTGAAGTAACTCTCTGTTTACAACATTGTTTATGATCTCATCTACCTGTTCCTGGTGTTCTGCTGCATCTTTGTGGATGGAGTCATCAATTAGGACGATATGAGAATCAAGACTGTTTGAGCCGCTGAGTTTTCTAACACTTGATGCGATTTCATCAACATTTAGGTCGCTGTACTCCTTGTCAAAAAGTACGACTTTGTAAGAGTAATTATCTATTAGTTCTTTAAAGTCTACCAGTGAAGATGCGACTTCATACGTCAGCCCCATTCCCTCTATGATCCTTGTGTATAGTCTTGTCTCAAAAGCACTTTTCTTAGCTATAAGTATATCGGCTCTATATTCAGGCTTAGAAGGGTGTTCTACCGCTTCACTCAGCTTCTCTATAATAGCTTCCTGAGTTGCAGTGCTCTCTTGAGAGTGCTCCTCTTTGCTATCTTCTATCTTCTCTTTATCTTTTGCCAGATCGTTAACTTCGACAATGTGATTTGCCAAGAAGTGATTTAACACGGCAATGATCTCTGAGCGCACAAGAGGTTTAGTCGTGTACTCGTCAAGTCCTGCTGCCAAAAATTTTTCTCTATCTCCCTTAAGAGCATTTGCTGTTAGTGCGACAATTGGGATGTGAGGCTGTTTGTAATCCTCTTCCCACTCTAGTATCTCAGCAGTTGCCTCAACCCCGTCTAAGAATGGCATCTGAATATCCATGAATATCATATCAAAATTGCCGTCTTTTCTCTTTTGGAATGCGTCAAGACCATTGTTTGCGATAGTGACGCTTAAACCTAGGTCCTCAAGCGTTCTTTGGATAAGTTTTTGGTTGATTATATTATCTTCCGCAACTAGAACATTCGCTACAAATCTTGATGTATTAAGGTCAAATTTTTTGCGAGACTGTTTTTTAACGACTTGCATAGATGCGTTTGTCATAACATAGTTCTCTAGCGTCTGCTTTATTTTTGAAGCATGTAGAGGCTCATAGAGAATCTTGAATATGTCAAGACCAAGTCCGTCAACCTTTTTCATTAGATTTGATTTTGTTAAAACAATAAGCTCTTGAGGTAGTTTCGCAAGTTCTGCAAGCATCTCCTCACTTACGTAGTCATAATCTACAAAAAGAAGGTTGTAGTTAACATCTTTTTGCAAGATAGGCACCTTGCTTATCTCTTTAAACGTAGTGTACCCAACACCGAAGTAATCAAGATACTCTCTTAGGTATTTATCCTGTTTTTTTATCTTCATAGAGTCGCTTAGTATAAGTGCCTTAATGGTGTTAAAACTATCTTTTGAGCTCTCCGCAAGCGTCTCTACTTCTTCAAAATCAAGCGTAAAGAAGAATGTAGTTCCCTCTCCGACCTTACTATCAAGGTCGAGTTTTCCGCCCATTAGGTCTATGAAGCTGCTAGAAATAGTAAGTCCAAGACCTGTACCGCCGTATTTACGTGTAATAGAAGTATCTGCTTGAGAAAATGCTTCAAAGATCTTTGACTTTTGCTCTTCGGTTACACCTATACCGCTATCTTGAATCTCAAACTTGACTCTAGTTTTGCCAATTTCGCTAGAGTCAATTCTTCTTATATTGACGTTTATGGAACCCGCGTTGTTTGTAAATTTAACAGCATTGGAGAGGAGGTTGATGATAACCTCTTTGAGTTTAGTAGGATCTCCTTTAAGAGGAAACTCAAGACTTGGATCGATGAAGCAGCCAAGGTTTATATGCTTCTCACTTGCGCGAACCGCATAAACTTCAACTGCACTCTCAAACTCAAGGATTGGATTGAAAGCGATATTTTCAATCTCAAGTTTATTGCTCTCGATCTTGGAGAGGTCAAGAATATTGTTGATGATCTCAAGAAGGTTTTCAGAACTTTTCTCGATAATATCGACAAACTCGCTCTGCTCCTCTTGGAGACCTGAATCTTTAAGAAGTTCCGTAAATCCGACGATTCCGTTAAGAGGAGTACGGATCTCGTGCGACATATTTGCAAGGAACATAGATTTTGCTTCACTAGCCTCTTGAGCTGAGATCTTATCTTTCTTGGTTTGCTCAATGATCTCTTCAAGAAGTTCATACGCAAGGTCGGTACCCTGTGCAGTGTGGAGGTTGATTTTTCTATCTTGAGAATCGTAGTCTTCAGCAACTTTTTCAAGGACGCTCTCAAGGTGTTTGATGTTGTTTGCGATCTCATTTGAGAGAATATAACCTAGAATAGCAAGAATAATAGCTATCAACCAAGCTCCCAATGTAATAACAAGTATCTGCAGGGAATCGTCTTGAACCTGTTGTGCTCTAAGATCCATCGCGTCAAGCATAATGTTCTCAGCTTCTGAGATGATATTGATCTTCTCTGATAGCATTGTAAACCAGATACCAGAAGTTATGTCATACTCTCCGGTCTCTGCTTGAGAAATAATTGCCGTTCTTTCACTGTTTATATCTTCAAGAAGTTCCAGAGTATCTTCTGTTTTAAATAGTTCATTTAATTTGTTTGCCAAAGCTCTATTTTGAATACTCTCATAGTTGATCGCATCGGCTTTTCCTATAAGTGAGATCCACTTATTTAGATCTTCACTTGTAAGCTCCGCAGAACGAGAGATAAGATACGACATATATCCTCTCTCAACCCCTGATGCCTCTTTAGCGTTAACCATTGATATATAAAGGTTATAGAGCTCATTGATATCTCTATCTATTTGGCTTTCCGTAAGCTGTTGGAGCTGGCTTACCAAGATGTCTTGAGCCGAACTGTATACGTTTGTAAACATCTCATCAAAATCAATATTGTTAGCATCTACAAGAGGTCTGATCTCCTTGATCTTGTTGATTGCAGCTATCGTGCTTTGCATATTGGCACATGTAAGACAAGCAGCATTGCCGCCCTCGCTGGTGTGCTTATGAAGAAGTTCGTTATTTTCTATATAGTTGAGATATTTCTCTGTCTTTTCATCAACAATTTTTCTCTGCTCGTTTAGAGATTTCAGAATATTTTCGGTTTTATTGCCGAGGAACATAGAGCTCATACCACGTTCTCTTGCGACATTACCTACCACTTCATTTAAGAGTTTGTTTTGATTTAGTTTCTCTTGCAGCTGCTGAGCCATCTTGTAGTTCATGAATGAGTTGTAAACAAAGTAACTGCTGAGCGCAAACAGTACGATGATCGGCAAAAGACTTATGAGTCTTAGTCTGTTTTTTAATCCAAGTTGCATTACTTATCCTCTATAGTTTGAGATTAGATTTAATTTCGAGATTATCTTTTCTACAAGATTTTTGCTGTCCAAGTCATCAGAAGAGCTGATAATGGCCTTTAACTCATCATCAAAATCGTGGATTCTCATATTTTCGCTCATTCCTCTTAATTTTACTGCTGTAGCTTTACATGCGCCAAGATTGTCTTTTTCAACATAATCAAGCATTGAGCTGCTAAGCTCTTTTGCTTCGTTGACGTAATCATCAAAGAGTTCGTTAAAACTTTCAATATTTAAACCCATCTCATGTGCTATCTGTTTTTTGTCGTATGTGAACGCTACATCTGGTGTTTTTTCTTGAGATGCTTCTTTATTGATAGCATCTTGTGCAAAATCTTCAAAAGTTTCAATGTTCTCTTCTATTATTGAAGGAAGCTTTTCGATACTCTGCTCTTTTATCTCAGAAGCTTGATTTAGAAACTCATCATCCGCAAGTTCCGGAACCTCGATCGAGTCAGGGACTTGAGAGTCTTCAATGTTTGGAGTAGAAGCAACAGCATCCTCTTTTATGGATAGAATAAAATCATCCTCGTCATCTTTAGAACTCTCTTTATGGTTAACTTCTTCTATTGTAGTACCATCTGTGTTTGAGAGCTTATTTATGATTCTGTAGAGTCTGTCAAGATTTGTTTTTATCTCTGAGTACTCTTCAAGCGAGTTTACTTTTGTCAACGCATCAAGTGCATCCTCTACTCTAAGATTTGCCGCAACACCTTTTAGTTTATGTGACTGAATTCTAAGGTTGTCTAGATCTCCATCTTTTGCAGATTCGTAGAGATCGCTCTTGAAGCTGTTAGCCTGTGCAATGAAGTCTTGGATAAACTCCTCTACAAGATCTATCGGCAGACCAAGCTCCTCTGATGCCGTTTGTGGGTTGTACATATAGTTTGCATAAGGGTTATCCGCTTCACTCTCTGTTACCTCTTTTTCTATCTTTTGAATCGGCTTTGCTGGTTCTTTTTGTGGAGTTTCTATTTTCTCGTCAAAGTCAGATTCAGGTGTATAGTCAAAATCATCTTCATCTATCTCAACATCAAGCGAGAGACTCTTTTCTAGATCAGCTTTTGATACACTCTCCTCTATTTCAGAGTCTATTTCATCAAAATCCGCTTCATAAGGGTCGTAAGATGTTTGAGTTGATAGGCTCTCAGTTGCTGCCGGAGTGTGGTAAAGCTCCTCTACTTCAGGAGCAGGTTTCGCTGCAGCGGTGCCTTTTTTAGCAATGTCTGCTGAGAATTTTTGGCTCTGCTCACCAGTTAGAGCTTTAATACTCGGAAGGTTGATCCTATAAGCTTTTTCCAAAGGGTTTTGAACTAGGTACATAGTTTGAATCTCTATCGGAGTACTAAAGTTTTTGCCTTTTACATTTATGATAACTTTAGAGTCTATACCGCTCTCGTTACAAGTTATGTAATCGATCCAATGTACATGTTTAAAGTTGTGTATGTAACCTGGAGTTTTCACAAAGAGGTTCGCAAAATCATCAACCTCGTTTTGAAGTTCTGCTAAGCTTGATAAGCCTAGAGCCTTTAAATAACTCTCATCAATTCCTAAAAACTCTTTTTTATGATTATAGATTAACATTTGAACCCTTTAGTTTGTTTTACTGTTTTTTTGTTGGATGTTTTTTCTTGGAGAAGGCTTGCTTACCGATATAAACCCTGTTATCTGTTCTTGCTTGTTAAACACAGGAGCGATTTCCATATCTACCCAGTAGTAGCATCCGTCTTTACGAAGGTTTTTGAGCATTCCGTTGTAGACTTGACCGCTATTTAATGTTTTCCACATCTTCTCAAAAGTAGCTTCTTCGACGTCAGGATGTCTGATAATATCATGATTGCTACCCATCAGTTCATCAACCGTATAGCCGGATACCTCACAAAATTTCCTATTTACAAAGGTTATATTGCCGTCCAAGTCCGTTTGACTGATGGCGACCTTACCTTCAAAAATATACTCCTCATCTTTTGGTATAACTTTGTCCATGAAAAACCTTTGTATAATATAGTAGGTGCATAAATTGCACTAAATATAGCATTAATAATTTAAAAAAAAACTTATTTATAAATATTTTTTATGATATTGGCATCTTTTATGTTTAAAACTGAGCTTATCTCCTCTATGCTTACTTTTTTCAACATCTCAAACGTTCCGAAGTGTTTTATAAGTTTGACGATCTTTGCCTGCGAGATACCTTTTAGTTCCAGCAGTCTGCTCTCTTGGTCTAGCTTTAGTTTTGTTTTCTTATGAAAATTTATGGCACATCTGTGGGCTTCATCTCTCAGTTTTTGTACCCAATGAAGTCTTTTATCGCTATCTTTGAGTCTAAAAATATCATCTTTTATGTGGATAATATCGCTCGCTTTTCCTTTTGCTCTGTGCGCTTTTGCATCTATCTTCTCTTTAGATATGGCGATAACATCGAGATATGTACCGCTTGATTCTAAGATCTCAAGTGCAAGTTTTAAAAGTGTCGCTCCACCGTCAATGATCCATAGATCAGGAGGAGAATTTTTTGCAAAGCTCTCTGCTCTTTTTGTGAGAAGTTCTCTCATTTGTGAGTATTCATCTTTTGAATCAAGATGGTAGGTCCTGTAGCTTTTTTTATCAAATTTCCCACTCTCATATACAGCCATGGCCCCGACAGTGGCAACTCCAGCCATATGCGAATTGTCGAATACTTCTACCCTAAGCGGGAGTTTTTGCAGGCTAAATAGCTCTTTGATCTCATCTGCCATCTCATCTGAGTTATGTTTATGCTCTCTCTTTAAAAGCTCTGCGGCATTTATGAGGGCTAGCTCTATAAGCTGCTTTTTATCTCCCCTTTTTGGCACTCTGATCTCTGCTTTTTTCTCAAAAAGAGTTGTGAGATACTCCTCAATTATCTCTCTTCCCTCAAAGTCAGACGCGACTAAGATAGGCGCAATTATCGGCGGTTTTTCGCCCGAGTAAAAATCCATAAGGACTCTTTGGTAGAGCTCATTTTCATCATACCCCTCATGCAGCTGAATATAGTCATGAGAAGAGGAGATTATCTTGCCCTCGCGCATAAAAATCCTCACGACAACCGCTCTATGTTCGGTATGTTCTAGTACAAAGATGTCGTAGTTCTCATCGCTTGCAAAATCTATCTCGCTCTTTATCTCGGAGCGGCTTATCCTCTCGCATCTGTCTCTAAGTTCGCCTGCCTCTTCAAACCTTAGATTTTGTGCATAAAAAAGCATTCTCTCTTCGAGTTTTTTAAGGAGTGTTTTTTTGTTTTGGATCAGCTCCTTTGCCAGATCCAGCTCTTTTGCGTACTTCTCTTTTGAGACATCCAGCTCACATGGACCAAGGCACTTTCTTATCTGGTAGTAGAGGCATAGTTTTTTTGATTTAAGACACCCTTTTTTTTGAACAAGCTTGCATATCTCATATATGGAGTCCAAAATATCTCTTGCACCCACGGAGTAGGGACCGTAATATTTAATATCTGCAGACTTTATGATCTTTCGTGTTATCTCAAAACGTGGATACTCTGCAGAATTGTCTATATAGATGTAGGGGTATGTCTTATCGTCTCGAAGCAGAATATTGTATTTGGGTGCGAGCTGTTTTATGAGTGAGTTCTCCAAAATAAGCGCGTCATGTTCTGAGTTTACCACTATGTAGTTCATAGAGAGGGTTTGTGAGATCATCTTTGTGATTCTGCTTGATAGGTTTGTGTTTGGTTTTAGATTTGGCGTGAAGTTAAAGTAGCTTTTGACTCTCTTTGCAAGACTTTTTGCTTTACCTATGTAGAGAAGACGTCCGTCTTTGTCGAAATATTGGTAGATTCCAGCCGAGTCGGGGAGCTGTTTTATAGTCTCTTCAAGATTCATTATTGTTTGCTTTTTTTATGATCTCTTGTATGGAGCGTACTAGTGAATTTAGTTTTTCGTCGTCTATGTTTATTTCAAAGTTCCCGCTTGAGCGTTCATGGTAGACATGTTCTGTCTCTTTATGCTCTTGCAGGCTTCTTTTGGGCGTATGCGTCACAAAAGCTTTAATATCATCAAAAAGAGGTGCGTCGCACTCTTTGCACTCTAGAGGCGTATGAAACTTTAAAGCACTTTTAATGCTTTGTATACTATTATCAAACTCTTGTTTTCCGACGGGGTGGTTAAAGACGAAAAACAGGGTTCTGTTTTTTATGTAGGCAAAGTTGATCATTCTCTGCACAGGCGGCGTAAACATTGATTGCACTATTTTTATACATTTATAATAAGATAACTTAGAGAGTTGGGGTCTACTTTGAAGAGAATTTATAATTTGACTGGCGTTTTTCATTCGATAATTATAACAATGTTTTTATTAAGTTTGAGTGGATGTGGATACAAGGCGGATCCATATTATGAAGAGGCGCCGCAAAGTGATAAGAACGTAAAGTTCATTATCAAAAAAAGCGACAATAACGAAAGCAGCAACTAAAATAGATGAAATATGACGTAATAATCGTAGGTGCAGGAGTAGCGGGACTTTACGCTGCAATGCATATACCGCGCGAAAAAAAGGTGCTCATTATAAATAAGAGGGAGACCTTTAAATGCAATAGCTTTTATGCCCAAGGCGGCATAGCTTTGGCGATAGATGCAGAGGATATTCCTCTGCATGTACAAGATACTCTTGATGCTGGAGCGGGGCTTTGCAACGAAGATGCGGTCAGGGTTTTAAGCGAAAACTCAAGAGCGACAATCGATGATCTTATAGAGCGTGGATTTAGTTTTGACAGAGACAAAGACGGAAACCTGCTCTATACAAAAGAGGCGGCTCACTCCAAAGAGCGTATACTTCACGCAGGCGGAGATGCAACAGGCAGATATATGCACTACTTTTTACTTCAGCAAAACCCGCACCCGATGCTAAGCGATGCCAGAGTGGTCGATCTTCTCATAAAAGATGGCGAGTGTTACGGTGTTACGGTGCTTGACCATAGAGAGAGCAGAAATATATATGCGGATAATGTCATTATAGCAAGCGGGGGAGTCGGTTCGCTATATGAGTACCACACAAATGCTCCTTGCATCAGTGCCGATATGCAGGGACTCTGCGTTCTAAAAGGGATAGAACTCTCTGATATGGAGATGATGCAGTTTCATCCAACCGTTTATGTGGATAACAACTCCGCACAAAAGATGCTTCTGACCGAGGCGTTAAGGGGAGAGGGCGCTACTATCGAAGATGAAAAAGGGAGACGATTTCTTTTTGATTATGATGAGAGGGGAGAACTTGCCTCTAGGGATATAGTGAGCAAGGCCATATATGACTACAGTAAAAAGACTCTTATGCAGACCTATCTCTCATTTAAAAATTTTGATAGAGACTACTTTATGCAAAGATTTCCAAATATATATAAAAATCTTCAGCTTTTGGGGTTTAACGTACCAAAAGACAGGGTTCCGATATCACCCGCATTTCACTATGCGATAGGCGGAATAAAGACAGATATAAACGGTGCTGTTCCAAGTGTTAAATCACTTTATGCGATAGGTGAGGTCGCTTCCACTAAAGTTCACGGAGCTAACAGGCTTGCTTCAAACTCTCTACTAGAAGGTCTTGTATTTGGTAAAAGAGCCGTAGAGGATATGTTTAGAAAAAAACATGTTAAAAAAGATCTTAAATTTGAAGTCAGCGATGAGGTTATGAGCCTAAAAGAGGATAAAGCCAAAAAGAATCTTCTTCGCAAGATCATGTGGGAGAACGTCTCCATAGTCAGGACAAAGAGCGGGCTAAACAGCGCATTGAACCAAATTAATGCTCTTTTAAATGAAAAAATTGGTAAACTTCTCAAATTTCGTTTACTGACTGCAAAAGAGATCGTCTTAGCAGCGTTAGCAAGAGATGAATCTATCGGTGTACATTTTATAGAAAAGGATAGTAATGATTAAATTGTTAATTATTATGCTCAGTTTTAGTTTTGCATTCGCAAGTTCGGGTGGCGGCAGCCCAGAGGTCATTCCGGATTTGACATTTACATGGGTCGGGTTCGCGGCACTTGTTATATTTGTTATAGGTTATTACTTTGTTGCAATGGAAGAGAAATATCACATAGATAAAGCTAAGCCGGCACTCTTCATCGGTACGTTTATGTTTATTTTAATAGCTGTCTACTATATGCTCAATGACTTAAGTATGGATCTTGTTCATACTCAGGCACAGCATCTTATCTTAGAGATCGCAGAGATATTCTTCTTCCTCTTTGTTGCTATGACCTATATTGAGACACTGATCCATATGAATGTGTTTGAGAAGCTCAAATACAATCTTATCTCAAAAGGGTACAGCTATAGAAAACTTTTCTGGCTGACCGGATTTTTGGCATTTTTCCTCTCTCCGATAGCAGATAACTTGACAACAGCGCTTATTCTCTCAACTGTTCTAATTACTATCGAGCGCAGTAAAACATCGTTTTTGGTTCCGGGTGCTATCAATATAGTTGTTGCGGCAAATGCAGGCGGTGCATGGAGCCCGTTTGGAGATATTACTACGCTTATGGCATGGACGGCAGGCAAGGGCGCGTTTACAGACTTTATGTTCCTCTTTCCTGCATCAATCGGCGGATATCTGGTCACTGCATTTTTACTAAGCAAGTTCGTGCCTGAGACTCAGCCTGATTTTGATGTTTCAACAGAAAAAGTTCCTGAGCTTATGAAGGGGGCTAACAGAGTGATCGCTCTTGGTGTGATAACGATTGCTTCTGCAGTTCTTTCTCATCAGCTTCTTCATCTTCCTGCAATGTGGGGTATGATGTTCGGTTTGGCACTTCTTAAAATTTACCAATACAGACTCAAGAGAAAATATAACTCTCATCTAAATATATTTGAGTCAATGAGTAAGATCGAAAACAACACGCTTCTCTTTTTCTTTGGAATATTAGCGGCTGTCGGTGCGCTCTATTTTATAGGTTGGCTTGGACTCGCAGCAGTTGTTTATGATCCATCAGTTCTTGGACCTACATGGTCAAATATAGGAGTCGGTATCCTCTCGGCGATCGTAGATAATGTTCCTGTTATGTCGGCGGTGCTAAAAGCCAGTCCTGATATGGGGCTTGATCAGTGGATGCTTGTGACTCTAACAGCGGGAGTAGGGGGTTCTCTTATCTCCTTTGGTTCTGCTGCCGGAGTCGGTGTTATGGGTAAACTACCTGGCATCTATACCTTTAGCGCACACATGAGATACTCCTGGACTATTTTTATAGGCTATGTGGTCTCTATTGCGATTTGGTATGTTCAGTATGAAGTATTAGGTTTCTATATTAAACATTAATCTTAATTATTGTATCCTTTCACATTGTGAAAAGGGTACATCCCCTCTCAACGCCGTTTTTGGCACTTCAAAACACTCTTATTAAAGGTACCTATATGACAAATGTCAGCATCATAGTTTTAGATTTTGGTTCTCAGTATACGCAACTTATAGCTCGCCGTTTGCGCGAAGATAAGATATATTGTGAGATTCTTCCTTACCACACAAAAGTAGAAGATATCAGAGCAAAAAACCCAAAAGGGATCATTCTTAGCGGCGGTCCATCTTCGGTATACAGCAAAGATGCCTACGAAGTAGATCAGGAAGTTTACAAGATGGGCATTCCTGTTTTAGGTATCTGCTACGGTATGCAGAGAATCGCTGTTGACTTCGGCGGAAGCGTTATCAGAGCAAGCCATCATGAGTACGGAAAGGCTGAGCTAAAAATTATTAATGCGGGTGAGAACTGCTCACCGCTTTTAAAAGATTGCGACGATGATAGAATTGTATGGATGAGTCACAGCGACAAAGTTGATGTTCTGCCTGAGGGATTTGAGCCTATCGCTACATCTGCGAACTCTCCTTATGCCGCTGTAGCAAATGAAGACAAACGTATCTATGCAATGCAGTACCATCCGGAAGTTCAACACTCTGAAGAGGGTTATCTGATGCTTCGTAACTTTGCAAAAAATATTTGTGGAGTTACAGAGAAGTGGAAGATGGAACACTTTTTAAAAGAGCAGATCAAGATCATCCGCGAAAAAGTGGGAAGCGGAAAAGTTCTTTGCGGTCTTAGCGGCGGGGTTGACAGCTCGGTTGTAGCTGCGATGCTTTATGAAGCGATCGGAGATCAGCTTGTTCCTGTTTTTGTAGATAACGGACTTTTGCGTAAAGGCGAGAGAGAGCAGGTTGAAGAGGTATTTAAGATAAACTTGAAAGTGCCTTTGGTCGTGGTAGACGCAAGAGAGAATTTTCTTGGCAA
This sequence comes from Sulfurimonas crateris, assembly GCF_005217605.1. NCBI lineage: Bacteria > Pseudomonadati > Campylobacterota > Epsilonproteobacteria > Campylobacterales > Sulfurimonadaceae > Sulfurimonas > Sulfurimonas crateris. The sequence continues at coordinate 427,741 of NZ_SZPX01000001.1, forward strand.
ACTGGCAGGCGTAAGCGACCCTGAGAAGAAGCGTCAGATAATAGGTCACACTTTTATCGAAGAGTTTGAAAAAGAGGCAAAAAAGCATGACGGCATTAAATTTTTGGCTCAAGGTACTCTTTACCCTGATGTTATTGAGTCTATATCCGTAAACGGTCCGTCTGAGGTTATTAAATCACATCATAATGTCGGCGGACTTCCTGACTGGATGGATTTTCAACTTATAGAGCCTCTTCGTGAGCTATTTAAAGACGAGGTACGTAAAATAGGTCTTGAGCTTGGACTTCCTGAATCTATGATAAACCGTCATCCATTCCCTGGACCGGGGTTAGCAATCCGTATTATGGGTGATGTGAATGAGACTGATCTGACTCTTCTTAGAGAAGCGGATGTTATTTTGCTTGATGAGCTAAAAGCGAGCGGTTACTATGCAAAAACGTGGCAGGCATTTGTGGTTCTACTCAATGTAAAGTCAGTCGGCGTAATGGGTGATAACAGAACTTACGACAATACTGTTTGTGTAAGAGTCGTTGAAGCGGTTGACGGAATGACTGCAACATTTGCGCATCTGCCTCATGATCTCTTAGAGAGAATAAGTAGAAGAATAATCAATGAGGTTGACGGCATAAACAGAGTTGTTTACGACATAAGTTCAAAACCGCCTGCAACAATCGAGTGGGAATAGTTTAAAGATATGCCAAAAAGGATCTACCTCTTTGCCACTTCTAAAAGTGAACACGCTACAAATATAAAATCTTTAGATGTCAGGTTTTTAAAGCCTGATATAGACTTTTCAAAATATGATTATCTTATTATCACATCTAAACAGACCGTAAAGGCACTAGAGCAGTATGATAAAAAAGAGTTTATAGAGATTCCGGCACTTTGCGTATCTGCAAAAACTGCCGTGGCATATGAAGAGTTTGGCGGAAAAGTTTTATCGGTAGGTGATGGGTACGGGGACAATCTTGTAAAAAACATCAAAGAGTTCTCAAAAGATACGAAATGGCTCTATCTCAGGGCTGAGATGATAGCATCAGATTTTGTAAAAAGAAGCCAAGATGAGGGATACAGCATAGATGATGAAGTTCTTTATGTAAGCGAGTGCTCAAAAGAGATACTCGATGTTAGAGTAAATGATGATTCAACTCTTATATTTACATCGCCCTCTTCAATAGAGTGCTTTTTAAAGAACAACACTATACATCCTGATGCCAAGGTTATTGTAATAGGTACTACCACGGCGGCTCTTTTGCCAAAAGGCGTGAAATATCAGATCAGTAAAAATACCTCGATAGAGAGCTGCATAGAGCTTGCACTGGAATAAATTACTGATTTAAAAATAAAATCAAGAATTTTTTTTGTATAATGATACTAGTAGTCTGGATGGTTCGAGATATCGCACTAATGAGGGTTCTACATTTTCAAATTGCGAACTAGTAGGATCTCTGTGTGTCGGTGTTGTCGTTTGAGACACGTTAACTCTGTCGAGATGATGCCGCCGTTATGAGATACTCGCTTCGCCCAAATACGGCTTTTAGAACCAAGCCAAATGCGAGACGGCCGTCCGGGCTGCATTTATAAAAATATCCACTTAGGTTGCCATGGTAGGTTAAGTAGATGTTTTTAACTTATTTATGGAGTGTTGATGAAGATTTTAATTTTGGGCAGCGGCGGCAGAGAGTACTCTATTGCCAGAGCGATCTCTAACGAGAAAGAGGCTCACGAACTTTTTTTTATGCCCGGAAATGGTGCTACAAGCTCTTTGGGGACAAATCTAAACATTAAAGATTACAACGATTTGGCTGCTTATGCAAAAGCCAACGATATTGAATTGAGTATTGTAGGTCCTGAGGCTCCGCTTGTTGATGGAGTGGTTGATATTTTCAAATCACATGGGCTTACAATTTTTGGACCAAGCAAAGAAGCTGCTCAGCTTGAGGGTTCAAAAGTATATATGAAGAACTTTTTGGCAAAGTATAATATCCCTACGGCACGCTATATTGAGACCGCTTCAATTGAGGATGCTTTTAAGTTCACAGATTCCCTAACTGCTCCGATTGTTGTCAAAGCAGACGGTCTTTGCGGCGGTAAAGGCGTTATTATCGCTCAAAATCACGATGAGGCAAAAGTCGCTATATCTGAGATGCTAAGCGGAAAAAGCTTCGGAGATGCGGGACTAAAAGTGATCGTCGAAGAGTTCTTGGACGGTTATGAGCTTTCAATGTTTGCAGTTTGTGACGGAGATGACTATATCTTGCTTCCGGCAGCTCAGGATCATAAAAGACTTAAAGACAATGATGAGGGACCAAACACGGGAGGAATGGGCGCTTATGCTCCGACACCTCTTGTAAATGAGGAGCTTTACCAAAAGGTCAGAGATAGCATAATCCGTCCTACGCTTGACGGCATGAAAAAAGAGGGGGCACCCTTTGAGGGTGTTCTTTTTATCGGGATCATGGTTGTAAACGGTGAGCCTATAACTTTAGAGTTCAATGTCCGTTTCGGAGATCCTGAGTGTGAGATCTTGATGCCGCTAATGACCTCAAGTGTTAGCGATATGTTTTACAAAGCTGCAACAAACAGACTCGGCGAAATAAAGGTAGAGTTTTCAAATCAGTTTGCAGTAGGCATTGTTATGGCAAGTGCAAACTATCCATACTCAAGTTCAACACCTGCAGAGATCATAGTTGACGATGTCCATCATGAAGAGATCGAGAAGTATACTCATATCTCTTATGCCGGTGTAAGCATGATAGATGGAGTACTTTATGCAGACGGCGGAAGAGTCTTGGTATGTGTCGGTATCGGAGATAGCATAAAAGAGGCTAGAGACAGAGCATATATGAGATGCGGACAGGTTCATTTTGCAGGCAAAAAATTAAGAACCGATATAGCTTATCAAGCTCTTTAAGAAGAATTGAAGTGAACGAAGAGATTAACAACAGACTTTATCAAGAGGGAATGACATTAGCTCCTGTAAAGAAGAGGGGTATGGCTTTTTTTATAGATGAGATCCTTCTTTCGTTTTTGCTTATTATTGCAATCGGCGACTCTTTTTTTGAAGCACAAAATGTTGAAGAGATGATTATTTTGACAAATACATTTGTTTTAGAGTATATGGCGATGAAGGTCGTATATCAGGCTTTTTTTGTAATGCAGTATGGTGCTACAATAGGTAAGATAGTTATGAAAATAAGAGTGATAGAGATCTCAACTATGCAAAAACCCAACGTAATAGTTGCACTAAACCGCGCAGTTGTAAGGGTTGTGAGCGAGATGATGTTTTATCTCGGATTTGTGTGGGGAGTTATGGACCCTGCAAGACAAACTTGGCATGACAAGAGTGCTAAAACATTGGTTGTAAATGCTTAAGTTACTGCTTCTTTTAACAATAATTGCCGCTTGTGTTGTAGCTGATGATAAAGTTGAAGTCTATGCAACAAGCATGGACACCAAAGATAATATTGTAACGGCTGACGGAGAGGTTGTCGTTATCTATCAAGATTATCAGCTGAGTGCGAAAAAAGCTATCTATGACAGAAATAACGGAGAGTTAGAGCTATTTGGAAACATCAGAGCAAATCAGGGAGACAATGTCAAGCTTCTTGGAGAGTATGCAAAACTCAATATTTCAAATAAAGAGAGAACATTTAAACCATTTTATATGCTTGAGCAGACATCTGATGTCTGGATCAGCGGAGACGGCTCTTACGCAAAAGATACGGAAGTAGATATAGATACCGGAGTGATGAGCGGATGTGATCCAAACAATCCTATCTGGAAGATGGAGTTTACTTCATCTGACTATAACACCGATACAATGTGGTTAAACCTCTACAACGCCAGAATATATATATACGACATACCTGTTTTTTACACACCGTACTTTGGTTACTCACTAGATACGACTAGAAGAACCGGTCTTTTGCCTCCAATGGTGGGTATTTCAAGCAAAGAGGGCTTCTACTACGAGCAGGCGTTATATATAGCAGAGAGCAATTGGTGGGATCTGGAGTTAAAACCTCAAATAAGAACAAATAGAGGAAGCGGACTCTACACTACATTTAGATTCGTGGATTCTAAGATCTCAAAAGGAAATCTTACAGCAGGGTATTTTAAAGAGAAAGAGGATTACTATCTAGAGAACAAACTGGCAAACAAAAAGCATTACGGTTTTAACTTTCTCTATGAGAACTCTGATGTGATAAACGAGTGGTTTGGCACAAGTTTCAAGGGTCAATCCGGTCTCTATGCCGACATTGTAAATATGAACGACGTAGAGTATATAAACTTATCGACAAACGACACGACAAAAAATGCAACTACAACGCAGCTGCTTTCTAGAATAAATCTTTTTTACAACACTGATGATGATTATATCGCAACATATTTTAAGCACTATAAAGACCTAACTATTGATAGTAATGAAAAAACACTCCAAAATCTGCCTGCAGTGCACTATCACAGCTACCTTGATACATTATTGGACGATCATTTCCTGTACAGTTTTGATATTATGAGTAACAACTACTACAGAAGTTTGGGTAAAAGCGCCACTCAAACTGACATAAATATACCTTTGACACTCCAGACTCATCTTTTTGATGAGCTCTTAAGCCTCTCTTACGACTCAAATCTATATGCACAACATACTCTCTTTACAGGAGATGAAGATAGTGCGAACCCATCTGTATATGAGTATGAAAACGGTATATTTGCAAGAAACTATCACGTTTTCTCCGCATCTACCCAGCTTACCAAAGCGTATGAAGAGAGTACACATGTTATAGATTTCGGCGCCAAGTATCAAAGAGAGGGATCAAAAACCGAGAGCGGTTACTATGAAGATTATAAAGATTATGCCACCTACTGCTCTTTACCTGTAAACCAGTTAGACCCCGTATGTGAATTCTATAATATCTCCGATATTGAAGAGAATATGCAGCTCTATTTCTCTCACTATCTTTACGACTATGATGGTAGACAGATATTTTATCATAGACTCTCTCAAAACTACTCTTATGAGGATATAGGTGGCGGTGCAGGCGAGCTTGAGAATGAACTTGACTATCAGATCACGGATAGTGTAAATTTTTATAACAATATGTTCTATAACTATGATGAGAGTGCTTTTTCTAAAAATTTCAATAAAATATCCTATAATGGGGAGAGCCTAAATATAGGGTTGTCTCATATGTATCGAGACACTTTTTTGCCTCAAACTGCTACATATTCCCCCAAAACAAGCTATATGACTTCAACTGTAGAGTATAAATATGATAAACACTACTCATACCATTTCAGACTTGATTATGATCTGGAAAGAAGCGAGAAGAAGAGCTTCGAGGTCGGCTTTTTATACCAAAAAAGATGTTGGGATTTCGGGCTTACCTACCTAGAGAACAACAGACCTATTCTTAATATCAATGGCGAATCTGATTCTGTCTATGACAGATTTATATATTTGACCATCAGACTTAAACCGATAATGAAAAATGAGGGAAGACGCTCAGGTTTTGTATATAGACTTCCTGATAAATCGGAGACGAACTGATTATGAAAAAATACAAAAACATACTTAAAGACAGACTAGACGCAGCAAAAAGACTTCAAGATGTAGTGCCTATGCAGAAGCTCAAAGATGAGAACTGGAAGATAGTAGCAGTCTCAAGAGGCGGCTTAGAGCTGGCGTATCATCTAAGAGGAAAATATAAAAACAGTGTTGATTTTCTTTTCTCTGAAGCGATATTTGCACCAAATAACAGTGAGTGCGAGATTGCAAGGGTCTGCGAGAGCGAAGAGATAGTAATAAACGAGAATTTAGTAGCTGCATTTGGCATAAAATATGACTATGTTTACGGTGAAGCCCACAGAAAGCATGAAGAGAAGATCCTTAGCTACATATATCAATACAGAAAGGGAAGACCTTTTGCGTCAATGAGCGATCAGGTAGTTTTACTCGTTGATGAGGGAAGTGAGACGGGAATGAAGTTTCTAACCGCTTTGAAGATGATTCTGGCGATGAAACCAAAGGCTGTCTATATTGCGGTGCCTGTAATTCCAAGTGATGTTTTGGAGTTTTTAGAGCAGTTTACGGACAATATATTTTTTATATACAATATAGATGATTATGTTGAGACATCTCTATATTACGAAGAGTTAAATAAGATAGATGAAGATATGATAGAGAAAATATTAGGAGAAAAAAGTGAAATATGATGTAAACATTGATTTAGAAAATAGAAGTGAAGAGTATTCGTTTAGTGAAGTTGCTAGACAGGCAAACGGAGCTGCTTGGATAAAGAGCGGCGATACCGTTATTTTGGCAACGGTAGTAATAGACGAAACAGAGATAGTAAAAGATGATTTTCTCCCATTAACAGTACAGTATATTGAAAAAACATATGCAGCAGGCAAGATCCCCGGTGGATTTTTTAAGCGTGAGACAAAACCGAGTGATTTTGAAACGCTAACTTCGCGTATAGTAGACCGCTCGCTTCGCCCGCTTTTCCCAAAAGGATTTGGACACCCTACACAGATAACCATTATGACATTTAGCGTTGACGCTGAGGCAGATCTGCAAGTTTTGGCACTTAATGCGGCATCTGCAGCGCTGTATGTAAGCGATATAGATATTAACAAATCAGTATCTGCCGTAAGAGCGGCAAATGTCAACGGAGAGCTTGTTTTAAACCCTACTCTTTCTCAGTTAAACAGCTCTACGCTGGACCTTTATCTATCGGGAACAAAAGACGAACTTTTGATGATCGAGATGAGAAGCATCGGTTCAGAGAAGATAGACACTGCTCTTGTGATCGACCCTCTTATTGATCCAGCGATGAGTGCGCCTGTTATTACTACGCATACATCAAACGCACTGGGCGAAGATGAACTTATAGATATCCTGCAGAGGGCACAGCAACTTCTTTTTGCGAGCAATGCAAAATATGAAGACTCTTTTAGAGAGTTTAAAAAAGAGACTAAGGCTATAGAGTATAAAGCGCACGTTATAAACGAAGAGATGGTCGGTTATGTAAGAGAAAATCACATGCCGGATATTAAAGCTGCAATGAATCAGATGGCTAAATCAGAGCGCTCAACTGCCCTAAGAGCACTTAGAAAAAATATTATGCTTACACAAGAACATTGGGATGAAGTAGAGTTAAAAGATGCGATCGAGAGAGTCAAAAGAGAACAGGTTAGAACTCAGATACTTAGCGAGAGTGTCAGAGCAGACGGCAGAGCTTTAAATGAGGTAAGACCTATATCTATAAGCACGAATGTTCTTCCTCGCGCACACTCCTCATGTCTCTTTACACGTGGTCAGACACAGGCACTTGTCGTACTAACGATGGGTGGATCAAAAGATGCACAGATGTTTGAAACATTGACGGATGAGGGAATCCAAAACGAGAACTTTATGGTTCACTATAATTTTCCTGGATTCAGCGTCGGGGAAGCATCTCCGATAATGGGAACAAAGAGAAGAGAGCTTGGACATGGAAATTTAGCTAAAAGAGCTCTGGAGCCTATTGTAAATCTGGATGGGCAGACAGTTCGTCTGGTCTCTGAGATACTGGAGTCAAACGGTTCATCATCAATGGCTACTGTTTGTGGCGGATATATGGCGCTAAAAGCTGCCGATATAGAGACAAGCGATGTTATTGCAGGAATTGCTATGGGTATGGTCAGTGAAGGCGATAAGTATGCGATTCTCTCAGACATCATGGGACTTGAAGACCATGATGGCGATATGGACTTTAAAGTAACTGGTTCAAGAGATGGAATTACTGCAATGCAGATGGATATTAAGCTTGGAGGTATCGGGTTAGATATACTTAAAGAGGCACTCTACCAGGCAAAAGAGGGAAGAGCACATATTATAGGCATCATGCAGGAAGCTGAAAAAAATATCGAGTTTAATGACGGCGTACTTCCTAGCACGGATTTTTTCCATATTCATCCAAGTTTTATCGGCGAGATAATAGGTCAGGCAGGAAAAACTATCCGTGAGATAATTGAGAAGTTTGAAGTTGCAATCGACATAGATAAAAAAGATGGAAAAGTAAAAGTAACAGGTAAAAGCAAAAGCGGCGTAAAAGCTGCAAGAGAGCATATTGAAGGGATTGTTAACGCTCCTAAAGTTGCCAATATAGATTACAAAGTAGGCGATAAATATAAAGGCGTCATTAAAAAGATAGTTGATTTCGGTGCGTTTGTAGAGTTGCCGGATGGAACTGATGGATTGATTCACATCTCCAAGATATCTGATCAGAGAGTAGATAAGGTAAGTGACGTAGTCAGTGAGGGCGATGAGATAGATGTTGAGATCTTAGAGTTCAAGGGCAATAAGATCTCTCTAGGGCGTGCTTAGAAAAAATTGTATACATTAAAGTAATTTTTAGTACTTTTTGTATATAATTCGCCATCAAATTTTAGTAGGGAAATCCTTGCATTTATGTTTGGGTTGCTATATTCACCGTGGATATGGTTACGCTAGCCGAAAAAGTTTGTAATAATTTTAATGGAGAAACTATGAAAAAAGTTCTATTTTTAATGTTAGCTCTTGCTACTGCTGCATTTGCTGCTGATGGTGACGTTGCTAACCAAACTCTTAAAGCTTACTCAATGATCGCTGCAGGTCTTGGTCTTGGTCTTGCTGCTCTTGGTGGAGCTATCGGTATGGGTCATACTGCTGCTGCTACAATTGCTGGTACAGCTCGTAACCCAGGTTTAGGTGCTAAACTTATGACTACGATGTTTATCGCTCTTGCGATGATCGAAGCACAGGTTATCTACGCACTTGTAATTGCTCTAATCGCACTTTACGCAAACCCTTACTTAGGTTAATCAACCAAAGTAACCCTCGCTGACCCTTTCGGGTCGGCACTTTTAAATTTTCTTTATGCGATCGTGGTGGAACGGTAGACACGCTACCTTGAGGGAACAAATCAAGATAAATGGTCGTTGAAAGAGTTTTTTATATTTAGCGGACGTGGTGGAATGGTAGACACGCGGGCTTGAGGGGCTCGTGCTTCACGGCGTGGGGGTTCAAATCCCCCCGTCCGCACCATAAAAAATTTCAAAATCAACAAAAATCTAGCAGTAGTTCTTGACTCATTTTACGCTTTTGACAACATTTTGGTAACTAAATTTTCTCGGTCTTTTCTCGGTAAACCCAAAAATCTTCAATATTCTTAACATAAACTTAATATCATCTTCAAAACATCGATAAATAGGGACTTTGCAAGCCATCAAACTGTGTTTTTATAGCTTTGTTTGATAAGTTTCGCAAGATTTTCAAGTTATGCAAGTTTTCTAATTTTTATAGCTCTTGTTGACAATTTTATTGTTTTGTACTAGAATACAAAATATATACTAATTTATATGTATTGGAATAAAAATGATAGAACAACTACAACTACTTTCAAACCAAATCTTAGCTCAAAAGGTACCTGATTATAAAAGGTTTCTTTTTTCTGAGATAGATTTTAATGAACGGCTTATTGGAGTTTTAGGCTCACGAGGTGTGGGTAAAACAACTATTCTACTCCAATATCTTCATGAGATATATAAAAATAAAAAAACACTTTACATTATGGCAGATCATCCCATTGTAGTCCAACTTGGATTGTTCGCTATTGCCGATGAGTTTCAGAAAAAAGGGGGAGAGGTTTTAATAATTGATGAAATTCATAAAATTAAAAGTTTTGAGGTAGATCTCAAACTTATATACGATAGCTTTTTTAGTTTGAATGTAGTGTTCACAGGTTCCAATGCGGTCGCAATTGACAATGCAAAAGTAGCGAATAGCGGTTGCGAAGCAAACTTTCCTCGAAAAGCAGATTTAAGCAGGCGAGCAGTGATCTATAAACTACCGGTGCTCTCATTTAGAGAGTTCTTAGAGTTAGAAACTAATGAAAAGTTTGAACCTTTTTCTTTGGAAGATCTATTGAAAAATCATACTTTACTAGCTACAGAAATTCTATTAAAAGTAAAACCATTTGTGTATTTTGAGGAGTATTTAAAAAATGGTGCATACCCGTTTTATACAACTAGTAAAACGAGCTACATACAAAAATTACTGAGTGCCTCTATGCAGATATTAGAAACCGATCTACCTATGATCTATACTATTGATCACGACAAGATAAACGCACTCAAAAAAATGATGATAATGCTTTGCCAAAGCGAACCATATGACATAAACATCTCTAAACTTTGTGGTGCAGTTGAACTTAACCAAAGAACACTTTATAAATACTTAGGAATATTACAAGCAGCAGGACTCATCAGAATACTCGGTGCAAAGTCAAGCGGTGTGAGCATAATTTCTAAACCTGAGAAGCTATACTTGGACAACACAAATCTGTTTTCGATATTTTGTGACAGTGCAAAAATAGGGACTATAAGAGAAACTTTCTTTGCTTCGTCTGTTTCATATAAACATAATATAAACTATCCTAAAAGCGGAGACTTCATACTTGATGACAAATATACATTTGAGATCGGTGGAAAAGATAAAAATATCAAACAGATTAAAAATCTAGAAGATGCTTATATTGTTGCAGATGATATAGAGATTGGCATTGATAATAAAATTCCTCTTTGGCTATTTGGATTTATCTATTAAGCTGACATCTATCGTATTTTAAAACTTTGTATCTTTTAGAAACATAGAAAAATATTTACTGTGTCAGCATATATCACTATGTATCAATCAAAATTTACCCCTAGAATTGGCTTGTTTTTTCAAATATACTCTTAATAGATAGCGATTTTGTCCTATCAAATAAAGGTTATTAAGGAGAAAAAAATGCCACGAATTAAATCAAAAGAAAAATCTTCACTCTTAGATATATATCCGTATTCAAAAGATGCTTTTCAATATCTGTATGATAAATTAACAGATAAAGATTTTAAGCGACCGTATATTTATTATGACAAAGCCATAAATGCTGTGACCGGTATTATTTGGGACATTACACAAGGTGAGCCAGAAATTACCGAGATTATTTCCACTATGGATAAAATGGTTGGCATCCGCTCAGAGAAAACAAAATCACGACTTGAGAAGATCGTAGATACTTGGCTTAAAAAAGCGTACTATTTGAAACTCAAAAAAGGTTATGTAATTCATCGTTCATTTTTACTAAAGTTTGTAAAAACAATATATCAAAATTATGATGAAAACATCAAACGAGCAGCTATTTATCATTTTGACAAATACAATGATAAAAACAAAAAAAAGATCAAAAGAGTCTATGAAAATATTCGCTTAAATAATCTGCAAGAAAGGTATCCAGAGTTTAATATTTTCGATGCGTATGCCTATGCACTTGTGACTGAAAAGTTCAAAATAAAAGAAGACGACCTTATAGAGTTTGAGAATATTGTCGCCCTCTTAAAGTCTCCAAATGAGTAAAAGGGACGAAAAATTCAACCTAGTAACGATTTTTTCTGACACTATGCTAGAAAGTACTTAATATAGGGCTTTCTCAGTATCGTTTTAGTAAGCATTTTATTTTAGGGGACAAAATCAAGTATATAAATACTTCTTTTTGTCCTTTTTCAAGGACAAAATCACGCTTATTATGAACGACAGTGAATAGCGACGGACTAAATTATGTTTGGAGTATAAAAAAATCTCTAATATCTACTTGAAGTACATTAGCAATTTTATAGAGTTGTTCTATGTTGTAGTGTTTGTTTTCATGCCCAGCTTCAATCTTTGCAATTGTACTTACAGTTTTATGACCGATAGAATGAGCTAGATTTAGTTGTGAGATATTTTTTTGTTTTCGTATAGCTTTAACATTATCAGCAATTTTTCGATGCAGTTCTTGTATCTCATCTTGTGAGATTTCCTGTAAATTTTCTATGTAAAAAATCCTGTAACATTTTTACTTGATTATATAGAATCACACAAATTAATAAAATTCCCTATAGTGAAATATTTTTTAAGCAAAATTTTTTTATAATAAATCTATAAAACAAATATTTCAGGAGCAAAAAATGGCAGAGTATTTCGCACATGTACTAGCAAGACTTATTGTAAGTTATTTAACTTTATTGGTAATATCACTAGTTATTTTGGCAGGTTACTGGATTATCGCAGATTATAGCTCTATGCTAGCGTTTATACACAGTGTAAGTGACAATGCTTTTGCAGAGTTTGTTTTGTGGATGCCATTTATATTTGCTTGGTTTAAGCCAGATAAGAAAGGTAATGCAAATGCTTACTATCACAGACAAGCAAATTTTTGGGCAATGTATGACACTACTGGGGGAAGATGGTAGTGTCAAAAGTTTATCTCTTTTTTCTATTGACATATTTTTTTGGAAATTCCCATCTATATGCTGATGATATAGGAAGAATAATCGATTGTGAAACTTCAACTATGACTTATGAATATGTAAAATGCAAACCAAGCAATAAGGTCTTTGAAGTTATAGACATTTTACAAGATGGTTGGATTGCAGTTAATAACCATTCATTTTATGTGACTTTTAAAAAAGTAAAAAATTCTCAAAAGGTCATGAGGTGTCTTGAGTCAAATAGATTTCCAAACTATTTAGGAAATTGCAAGAGTTATAATTTTGATAAACCAAAAACCTGGCTGAGAGAAGATGCTATAAAAAACGGTTGGAAATTTACATTGGCTATTGGCGATACAGTTTATTATGTTCAAGAATAGTGTTATAATGTAAGCAATTGTTAGCTTATAAAAGGATGTTTTGATGCCATTACAAAATAGGGTTAACCCAAAAGGTGAAATTAAAGCTGTAAAATCAAGAGGTGCATTTCTTGGAAATCGTGGCATTATCCATAATGAGGAAAAAGAAATTATTTCACCTTTTAAAATAAAAGGTTGGGTGACTTGTCAATTAGAATTCAAAGGTAGAAAACGAGAGTTAATGGCAAAAGGTAAATATACTGAGCTATTTTTTTTAGATGAAGCAACAGCATTTTCAGCAGGGCATCGTCCTTGTGCTGAATGCAGAAGAACAAGATACAATGAATTTAAAACTAAATGGCTAGAAGCAAATCAAAGCTTACTTCTTGATAATTCAACAAGTATAGCTAATATTGATAAAATTATTCACCAAGATAGAATCAATAAAAAACAAAAAGTTACCTATCAAGATAAAATGAATTTATTACCAAAGGGTACAATGATTCAGATTAATAATATTGAATATTTAATTTGGAACAATAAAATTTTCAAATGGACATTTCAAGGCTACGAACCTACAAATATTCATATAACCGATACACATGTTACAATATTGACACCAAAATCGTATGTTGAAATGTTTAAGAAAGGGTTTATTCCTGCGGTTCATATCAGTTTGCAAACAGAAAGCTAACGAGATATTGGAGAGAAATATAAACGATACTTGAGTGTATCAAATTGCTTCATTTAGGAGGTTTTTATGCCATTTTTATTGCTTTTAATTGCACTGTTTATTTTTGCATTACTTCGTGGCGAGCATAATGCGTCGTTTGTTATTTTGATGATGATTGTGGCCGCACTACTTGCAACATACTACAAACCATTTAGAGACTCTTTGAGAGAATTTTTTTAGGAGGTATTTATGTCGGCTTTAGAAATTGCACTTCTTCCCTTGGTACTTTTTACCGTTGCCATAGGGAAATTTAGATACGAAAATAAATATTTTACATACCACTTTATGGAACGAAAATCTTGATTTTTCACTCCACTTTAGCTATACTCACTCTATGAAAAAACAAAAATGGATATGGGAATATGATGAGTATCCCAATTTTAGATACGATAAAGCCAAACTAGAACCACTGTTAAGAGATATTGCTTATGAACAAGGCAAACTAAAATCTTTTATGCTATTGATGGATAAAGAGAGCACAAACTATTCATTAGCTCAAACTTTAGAAAATGAGATCATAGCAAGTTGTGAAATAGAGGGTGAAATATTAAACCGTCAAAGTGTTCGTTCCTCCATCAAACAAAAACTTGGACTTGAATCAGATGCACATTATAAAGCTGTAAAAAAAGAGGATAATTATGTAGATATTCTTATCGATGCGAATACAAACTATGATGAAGATTTAACACTTGATAAACTCTTTGGTTGGCATCATGCTATGTTTGAAAAAGGGTATAGTGGATTTTCAAAGATTAAAGTAGCCCAGTTTAGAGGAGAAGGTGCTATGCAAGTAGTTTCTGGTGATTATGGTAAAGAGAGAATCCATTACGAAGCACCGCCTTATGATACTCTTAATGATGAAATGAATAGTTTTATAAAATGGTTCAATGATGCTCCTACAACTCTTGAAAAAGCAGCTATTACTCACCTTTGGTTTGTAATTATCCATCCATTTGACGATGGCAATGGAAGAATCACAAGAGCATTAACTGATAGAGTATTATCAAAATTAGAACAATCTACTTTTTCAAAAATATATACCATGTCAAAGAGTATCTATGAAGACAGAATTGGTTATTATGAAGCTTTGGATAAAACAACTGGAAGATTTGCTAAAGATGATCCGCTAGATATTACTTACTGGATGGAGTGGTTTTTTAAAACCTTGCACCATGCACTGTTAGATGCCGGGAAACAGCTAAACTATGTTGTGGAAAAAACGAAGTTTTGGGATGCACATAGAGAAGATGAACTAAATATAAGACAAATAAAAGTACTTAATAGACTTCTTGATATTGGAAGTGAAAACTTTAAAGGTGATCTTACAAAAGCAAAATATGTAAAAATTGCCGACACTGCTGAAACTAATGCTTCAAGGGATATATCAGATTTATTGGCAAAAGGGTGTATTAAACAAGTAGAGGGTACGATAGGTAGAGGAACTAGATATACTATTAATCATATTCCTTAGTACTCTTTACCATTGTGGTTGCCATAGGAAAATTTAGATACGAAAACGGTTACTCAGAATATAGCCCTTACTATAAATACAAATAAAATACACTATTTAGTATAGAAAGTATATAATTATTGGATTATCTATATAAAATTATAGATTTTATGCTATAATCTTTCTTATGAAAACTATCGAGATTAAAAATGCTTTACCACTGTCAGTTTTTTCCCATGAGATGCTTTATGCACTGCTGGAAAAATCAGTGAGCAATGTAAACGATAAGATCTCAAACCTCGTAAAAAGTGGTGAACTTGTACGACTCAAAAAAGGTTTTTATACTTTTTCTAAAGCCTACCTTACAAAACCGATAGATCTCATCAGTGTTGCAAACACTCTTTATACTCCTTCTTATGTCTCTTTTGACTATGCTCTGAGCTACTACAGGATGATACCTGAGAGGGTAAGTGAAATCACATCTGCTACAAGTAAAAACGAAAAACTTTTTGAAACTCCCGTAGGAAGATTTAGCTATAAAAAAGTATCTCTCAAAGTTTACTCTTTAGGGATTGACTGGCTTTATGATGATGTTGAAGGCGGAAGATTTATAGCAACTCCAGAAAAAGCTCTGTGCGATAAGATACGCTACGATAGAGGTATCGGTACTCTTACTCAAGGTGCGATGGTAGATTACCTCAAATATGATCTGCGACTTGAGATCGCAAAGCCGTTGGATGCTGGGCTTATAGAAGAGATAGCCATCGCATATAGATCACGAAATCTCAAAACGCTCTCTCAAGTAGTTGAAAAAGGAAAGCTATGAAACATCCAGCACTTATAAAAATGCTCGAAAAATATGACCTCTCAAATCCTAATGCCAGCTTTGATGCTCTTAGAGAGATACTGCAAGAGATAGTACTGTTAGGATTATATGATGCAGGTTTTTTCAAACACGCTGCTTTTTACGGTGGAACGGCTCTTAGAATACTGCATAACTTACCTAGATTTTCAGAAGATTTGGATTTTTCACTTCTTGAGTCAAACCAAAAGTTTAACCTAAAACCTTATGAAGATGCGATTATCTCAACTTTAAAAGCTTTTGGCTTTGATGTAACCATAGAGATAAAAGAGAAAAACAATAGCAGTGCCATAGCCTCAGCTTTTGTAAAAGGCAACACGATTGAGCATCTCATAAATATAAATGCCCCAAAAGATATAACGAGTAAAATCCATAGAGATCAAGCTGTAAAGATAAAACTTGAAGTAGATACAAACCCACCGCTGGAGTTTGAAACACAAAACATTATAAGACTAACTCCACGACCGTTTTCTATAAATGCTTTTACTTTGCCGTCTCTTTATGCAGGAAAAATGCATGCCATACTTTGCCGTGCATGGAGTAGCAGACCAAAAGGGCGTGACTGGTATGACTTGGTTTGGTACATAGCAAACGATGTAGAACTTGATGTAAAACACTTAAAAGCGAGACTCTCTCAAAGCTGTAAATACCTAGAAGCAAATAAGATAAATATACCAGATGAGCTTACAAAACAAAACATAAAAGAGCTGCTTTTACAAAGGATAGAGAGCCTTGATGTAGCAAAAGCAAAAAATGATATACAGCCGTTCATAAAAGATATGAGAGAAATTGAACTTTGGTCAAAAGAGTTTTTTGTAGCAATAATTGAGAATATAAAAGTGAAGTAGCTTAATTATGACACTTCAACAACTCCATCAAAAATTACAATATTTAGAATCTGAAAAATCAAAACTTGAAAATGAGATTCTTCAAATAAAAAAGCAAATAGAACAACTCTCACCTTTTACAAAAGAGCAGAAAATCGAACTTTTTAAATCGCTTTTTATAGGTAGAGGTGATGTGTTTGCAAAATATTGGCTTAGCCGTGATGGACTTAAAAAAGGATATTCTCCAGCAACTTACACTTTTAAAGGAAATGATTATATCCCTGTGTCAAATGAGATTATTCAACAGCATCTTGAAGGTAAAATTAGGCTTGGCACTTATGTAGTAGTAAATCAAACTATGGCGAAGTTTTTAGTGATAGATTTGGATAAAGCAAGTTTTGTGGAGGATGCGAGGGCAATAAAACAAATATCATCATCTCTTGGACTAAAGCCACTTTTTGAGATTTCAAAATCTGGTAACGGTATCCATATTTGGTACTTCTTTGAGCTTCCTATAAAAGCAAAAGATGTAAGAAAACTAGGCGATATTATCATCACAAAAGCTATGGATTCAAGTAGTGGAATCGATATGTCAAGCTATGATAGAATGTTTCCAAACCAAGATTTTGTAGCTCCTGATGCACTGGGCAATCTAGTGGCACTGCCACTGCATTATGGCTCAAGAAATGAAAATAAAACAGTTTTTGTAGATATGGATACCATGCAGCCCTTTGTAAATCAATGGGAAATCTTGCAAAACATTTATAAAATATCCATCTATCAAGTAGCGGCAATTTTACGAGAGCATTTACTAAATTTAAACAGTGATGAAAACCTTATGCCATGGGAAATTAAACAAGATAAACCACTGGTTTTTCCGAAAACAACAAAAGCTGTATTGTACGATGCTTTATATATCGAAAAACAAAACCTATCTAAAGGGGTCCTCAATAAACTTCAAAGACTCTCAAGCTTTTCAAATCCAGAGTTTTTTGTATTGCAAAATTTACGAAAGTCAACCTTTAACACTCCAAGAATTATCACATCATTTGATATCAATGAAAGATACATTATCGTTCCCAGAGGGCTTACAAACAAGGTTTTAAGCCTTTTCAGTTCTCATAAAGCAAAACTTTTTATTGAAGATAAACGATTTGTAAAACCTATAGATAAACTAAATTTCACTCTTACTTTAAAAGATGAGCAGCAAATAGCACTTGAAAAAGTTTTAAATCAAAACTACTCAGTTTTAATTGCACCTCCAGGGTTTGGAAAAACAGCAGTTGCAGCAGCGGTTCTTGAAAAAAGAGGTGTCAATACACTGATATTAGTCAATAAAAGCAATCTTCTTGATCAATGGGTTGAGCGACTTTGTGAGTATTTTCAAATTGATATTAAAGCTATTGGAAAACTTGGCAATGGAAAGAAAAAACTAAACTCAAATTTAGATATAGCAACATTGCAGTCACTAAAAAATAGACCAGAACTTATAGAAGAGTATTCACAAATAATAATCGATGAAGTACACCATATCCCTGCTATTTCATTTGAAATACCTCTTAGAAAATTTAAAGGTAAATATGTTTTAGGTTTAAGTGCAACACCAGCAAGGCAAGATGGAATGCATCCAATTATGTTTATGCAGTGTGGAGATATTGCATACGAATCAAAAAAAGAGATTAGGAAAATACATACTTTAAAAACAGTTGTTTCTTCATTTGAAGCAATCAGCAATGATTTTGGGCTTATTTTAAATGAGATGGTGGAAGACTTTGACAAAAACAATCTGATTATCTCTGAAATAGAGAAACTCAAAGATAGAAATATCTTGGTGCTTAGTGAGAGAATCGAGCATTTGAATATTCTGTATCATCTACTTGATGCCAAAGGTTTAAAATCTATTCTTATACATGGTGGACTCAAATCAAAAATGAAAAAAGAGTTTTTAAAAGAAGCAAATAATTCATCAATTATCTTATCTACAAGCAGTTTTATTGGAGAAGGAATCGATTTTTCTCATCTTGATACTATTGTGCTTACTATGCCAGTATCATATTGGGGAAGAATAGTTCAATATCTTGGACGAATTGGAAGAAATGGACAGGAATGCATTGCGGTTGATTTTTTTGATGAGAACACTCCTATGCTTAGGTCAAGTTTTCATAAACGGCAAAGAGGGTATAAAAAGATGGGTTATGTGCCGTTAGATGAGAAGGGATTATTTTAACTATCCCTCCTCAAACTATCAATTAAAGTGCTTCTTTTAACATCAAAAGTTCTGCAAATTACAGCTTTATTCATGCCACTTGACAATGTGATATAGTTTTCTTATATTTATTTTGTAGGTGTTGTTTTATATCTCTTAAACTATATCCAGTATTATGAAGTGCCAAAATCACAGAGTGAATAGATAAAAGCATTTGAAGCTTTTGTTTTCTCTTTTTTTAGTTTTAGATATGAAAACGATTACTCAAAATACAGCCCCTTTTATAAAAATAAATTAACTTTTCCTCTTTGTTTCTAAAATTACTACTTTTATAAACTAATATTTTACAAAAAGATATGAATTTAAAACTAACCTCTTGCTTTTGTTTTAAAAAATAGCTAAAATATAAATTATGAATTTACAAAATGACATAAAAATAAAACAACTGTATCAAATGTTACCAGAGGGGGTAGTCGCTCCAGCTTCTTGGCTTGCAGAGCAGGGCTATTCTATGCAGCTACTTTATCAGTACACTAAAAGCGGTTGGCTCAAAAAAACCTCAAGAGGCTCATACATAAGAGGCGATGTAAACCCATCTTGGCAGGGAGCTGTTTTAGGACTGCAAAAACTTAGCAATCAGCCATTTCACATAGGTGGTGTAACATCTCTTAATCTTCAAGGTTATGCTCATTATCTGCCATTGAACAACTCACAAACAATATATCTGTACGGCACTCAAAAACTTCCAGCATGGTTTAAAAATATAAAACTTGAACAAGAGTTTTATGTGATGAAAAAGCCCTATTTTAAGACAATAGGTCTGAAAAGTATACCATCAAATATAAAAGATTGGGAAATGGTAGTCTCATCTCCTGAGAGAGCTATCATGGAGCTTCTTTATCAAGTAAAACCCGATGGACTTAGCTTTGAGTTTGCAGCAGAGATATTTGAGGGATTAACAACTCTTCGACCATCTTTAGTCAATGAACTTTTAGGTATGTGTGAAAACATAAGAGTCAAACGCCTTTTTCTTTTTCTGACAAGCTACTTTAACCACCCTTGGGCAAAGCATATAAAAAAAGAGAGTTTAGAACTTGGTGTTGGCAGAATGCAGATAGTAAAAAACGGTGTCTTTGACAACGAGTTTTTAATAACAGTACCAAAGGAGTACCATGCTAGATAAAAATTCCATCTATTACAAACAAGTACAGTTGCTCTTAGAAGTGCTACCCTATGTCTCACAAGAGGAATGTTTTGCTCTCAAAGGCGGTACGGCTATCAATATGTTTGTAAGAGACATGCCAAGACTCTCGGTAGATATAGACCTTATGTATCTTCCAGTAGAAGATCGACAAACTAGCCTTCAAAATATTGCCGAGTCGTTTGAAAGAATTGCTCAGACAATAGAATCTTCAATGCGAGGTACAAAAGTATATAGACTAGACCAACAAGGAGATGGAATACTTTCTAAACTTCAAGTTGAAAAAAACGGTGTACGAATCAAAATAGAGGCATCGCCAGTTACTAGAGGAACAGTGAGAGAACCGAGCGTTCTAAGCGTATCGGTAAAGGTGGAAGAGGAGTTTGGTTTTGCGGAGACTAGCGTAGTTCACTTGGACGATCTGTATGCTGGAAAACTCTGCGCTGCACTTGATAGACAACACCCTAGAGACTTTTTTGATGTCAGAGGACTGCTTGACAATGAGGGCATAAGCGATGCTCTTATGGATGTGTTTATAGTGTACTTGATAAGCAGTAATCAACCTATATCAAAACTATTGCAACCAAACTTGATAGACATCAAAAGAATTTACGCTGAACAGTTTGTCGGGATGCCCATAGTTCCAATGCCTTTGGAAGTTTTAGAAGAAACTAGAGTAGAACTTGTTAGCACAATTCATTCTAAACTTACTCAAAATCATCGTGATTTTTTGATAGGCTTTAAAGAGGAAAATCCTGACTGGAGTTTGCTTCCTTTTGAAAACATAAAGGAACTTCCATCGGTAAAGTGGAAAATACTCAATCTTCAAAAAATGCCAAAAGTCAAAAAAGTTGAAGCTTTACAGAAGCTAAAAGATACACTAAAAATCTAAAATAAGGAGAATGAACAATGGAACAAGTTAAAACTGTAATGCAAGAAGAGTTTACAAAAAACTATGATTTTTACAAAGATTATGATGACATGGTTATCGACAAAGAGACAGAGCAAGTTTTTAAAACAAACTTTTTAAATGGAATGGTTCAGCTAGTGCCAGTGAGTAACAATACTGCTATGGAAAAGATCGAGCAAGGGCTTAGTGAGTTTGCGAAAAAACTCAAAAGGCAGGGGTTTTAAAAGCAAAAAATAACGCTTTTATGCAAGATATGATAATATAAAAAACAATAATAATTTTAGGTTTATGGCATGTCAAAGAAAAATTTAACAGAACGAGATATTTGTACAAAGTATATAACTCCAGCACTTATAGAGTCTGGTTGGAACTTACACTCTCAATTTAGAGAGGAAGTAACCTTTTTTACAAACGGTCGTATCTATGTTCACGGTAAGATGGTACGCCGAGGTGAGCAAAAAAGAGCTGATTATGTTCTTTACTACAAACCAAATATTCCTATAGCTATCATCGAAGCAAAAGACAACAAACATAGCATCGGTGATGGTATGCAACAGGGTCTAAGCTATGCAGAGATTTTAGATATACCTTTTGTTTATAGTACAAACGGTGATGGCTTTTTAGAGCATGACCCGACACTGACTCATGGCGTACTTGAAAAAGAGATAACACTTGGTAGTTTTCCGTCTCCAGATGAGCTTTGGCAAAGATATAAAAAGTACAGAGGTATTGAGGAAGATGAAGCGGAAAAAGTGGCACTTTCTCCTTACTACATTGATGATCCAAAAAGAGAACCAAGGTATTATCAAAAAAATGCCATCAACAGAACTATAGAAGCCATTGCCAAAGGTCAAAAAAGAATTTTGCTAGTAATGGCGACAGGTACTGGAAAAACTTACACTGCATTTCAGATCATCTACAGACTTTACAAATCAAGAAAAGCAAAAAGAATACTTTTTTTAGCAGATAGAAATATACTTGTAGATCAAACAAAGATAGGTGACTTTAAACATTTTGGCGACAAGATGACCAAAATTACCAATAGAACTATCGATAAATCTTTTGAAGTTTATCTCTCGCTTTATCAAGCTATTACGGGTAATAGTGAAGAGAAAAAGATCTTTAAAGAGTTTAGCCGTGACTTTTTTGATCTGATTGTCATAGATGAGGCACACCGTGGAAGTGCAGCAGAGGACAGCCAGTGGAGAGAGATACTGGAGTATTTTGATGGTGCAGTACAAATAGGTCTTACCGCAACTCCAAAAGAGACAAAATATGTGAGCAATATCTCATACTTTGGTGAACCAGTTTATACATACTCTTTAAAGCAAGGGATTGATGACGGTTTCTTGGCTCCATACAAAGTGATCCGATTATCGTTAGACAAAGATGTTGAAGGATGGCGACCATATAACGGACAAACTGATGATAAAGGTGAAGAGATTGAGGACAGAGAGTACAACACAAAAGACTTTGATAGAAATCTAATCCTTACCCAAAGAACAAATCTTGTAGCAAAAAAGGTTACTGAATATCTAAACGCAAATGACCCTTATATGAAAACGATTGTCTTTTGTGTAGATATAGATCATGCTGAGAGAATGAGACAAGCTCTTGTAAATGCCAATCCTGCTATGGCAAAAGAGAGTAGAAAGTATGTTATGCGAATAACTGGAGATAATGAAGAAGGTAAAAAAGAGCTAGACAATTTCATAGACCCAGAATCTACATACCCAGTCATCGCAACTACTTCAAAGCTTATGACGACAGGTGTGGATGCTCAAACGACAGGGCTAATTGTGCTTGATAGCAATATAGGTTCTATGACGGAGTTTAAACAGATCATAGGTCGTGGTACTCGAATAAACGAGACTTACGGGAAACTCTATTTTACGATCATGGATTTTAGAAATGTTACAAGACATTTTGCCGATTCAGATTTTGACGGTGATCCAGTGCAAATCTATGAGCCAAAAGATGATGACCCTATAACACCTCCAGATGAAGAGATGCCAGAAGAGTTTAGCGACACTGTAAATGAACCAAGTGAGCTATACGGTGAGACTCCAGATGTATCTATCACGGGCGGTGAGGATGGCACTTCTAAACCCACTCGCCATATAGTAAGCGGTGTGAAAGTAAAAGTCTTAAACAAAAGAGTGCAGTACATTGGAGCAGACGGTAAGCTCATCACAGAATCACTTGTGGATTACAGCCGTAAAAATATCAAAAAAGCCTATGCAAGTTTAAATGAGTTTTTACAAGAGTGGAGCACGGCAGAGCAAAAAGAGGCGATCATCAAAGCTCTAAGCGATCAAGGTGTCTTTTTCGATGAGCTTGAGAGCGAAGTTGGCAAAGAGGGGCTTGATCCATTCGATCTTATATGTCACATAGCATTTGACAGACCAGCACTCACAAGAGCCGAGCGAGCAGGCAAACTAAAACAAAACAGTTATTTTGATAAATATTCAGACAAAGCAAAAGCAGTTATAAACGCACTGTTAGACAAATATACCGAATCAGGCATAGAGAGTATAGAAGACATCGCAGTGCTGAAAGTACCGCCATTTAACGAATACGGAACTATAACGGAGCTTACAAAACTTTTTGGTGGTGGAAGAACTGGGTATCAGTCACTTATCAAAGAAATAGAACAACATTTATATGCATCGTGATGGGAGAGGAAATAGAAGATGTTAACTAGAGAACAAGCTCAACAATATTTAAAAGACTCTCTTCAAAATCAAAATGCTGATTTCAGAGAAGATCAGTATGAAGCTATTGATACAGTTGTAAACCAAAGAAAAAAAGTTCTTGTTGTTCAAAAAACTGGATGGGGTAAAAGTAGTGTATATTTTATTTCTACCAAGTTTTTAAGAGAGCAAGGAAGCGGACTTACAATTATTATCTCTCCTTTGTTGGCATTAATGAGAAACCAAATAGATTCAGCTAAAAAACTCGGACTAAATGTTGTAACAATTAATTCCTCAAACACAGATGATTGGGATTTAATCAAAGCACAAATTTTACGAAACGAAGTTGATGCACTTCTTGTCTCTCCAGAAAGATTGGCAAATGAAAACTTTATGCAAGAAATATTGGAACCAATTTCTGGGAGTATTGGACTATTTGTAATTGATGAAGCACATTGTATTAGTGATTGGGGTCATGATTTTCGACCTGATTATAAAAGAATTACAAATATATTAAAACAAATGCCTGTAAACACACCCATTTTAGCAACAACAGCAACGGCAAATGATAGAGTAATTACCGATATTGAAAATCAAATTAGTGGACTTGTTACAATTAGAGGAAGCCTTAAAAGAGAAAGTCTTTCTTTGCACAATATAAGACTTCCTGAACCGTCTCATAGACTCGCTTGGCTGCTTGAACATTTACCATCTTTTGAAGGATCTGGAATCGTCTATGTTTTAACACAGAGAGATGCCAAAGTAGTTGCTCAGTGGCTTAATCAAAATGGTATTGCAGCAAGTGCTTATTTTAGTGGTGTTGAGCATGATGAATTTGAGAGTGGCGATGAGTATAGAATCTTTTTAGAAAATCAACTTATAAATAATGAGATAAAAGTATTGGTTGCTACATCAGCTCTTGGAATGGGATTTGATAAGAGTGATTTAGGTTTTGTAATTCATTATCAAGCTCCAGGATCGATTATCAGTTACTATCAGCAAGTTGGTCGTGCAGGTCGTGGTATAGATGAAGCCTATGGTGTTTTACTAAGCGGACATGAAGATGATGATATTCATGATTTTTTTAGAGGCTCATCGTTTCCAAAAGAGCAAAATATTGCTTTAGTGCTAGAGCATTTGGATAATAGTGACGGATTGTCTATAGTAGATTTACAAAAAGAACTTAACTTAACTCAGGGAGAAGTTGAAAAGACATTAAAGTATCTTAATGTAGAAACACCTGCACCTGTAACAAAAATTGGCTCAAAATGGCATAGAACAGCAAATAAATATGTGCATAATAGAGAAAAGATCGAGGCTATTTTAGCTATCAGACAATCTGAATGGGATGAGATGCAAAGCTATTTAGATACTGATCAATGTTTAATGTTTTTTTTACAAAATGCCTTAAATGATCCGAAGCCTCAAATATGTGGAAAATGTGCTAATTGTGGGACTGCTTTAAGTGGTGAATTCTCTCACGAAAATGGTTTGAAAGCCGCCGACTTCTTGAAAAAAAGCGACATAGTTTTTAACCCTAAAAAGCAAGTAAAATTGGATGCTCTAAGTGCATATGGCATTAGAGGAAATATCAGACCAGAATTAAGAGCCGAAGAGGGACGAATTTTATCTAGATGGGAAGATGCTGGATGGGGAAGAGTCGTCGCAAAAGATAAACATCAAGGTGAATTTTCAGATCAACTAGTAGATGCATTTGTAGAAATGGTTAAAAAGTGGAATCCTTTCCCTGCACCACAGTGGATTACATGTATTCCATCACTAAATCATCCAGCATTAGTTCCAAGTTTTGCACAAAAAGTAGCAAAAAAACTAAATTTACCTTTTATAGCAGCTGTGAAAAAGATAAAACAAAATCAAGCTCAGAAAATGATGAATAATGCCTACTATCAAGCCAAAAATCTTGATGGGGTATTTGAAGTGGAAGATAATATACCTGATAAGCCTGTTCTGTTGATAGATGATGTCATTGATTCTGGTTGGACAGTCACGGTTGCCTCGGCTCTTTTAAAGCAAAAGGGAAGTGGTAAAGTATTTCCTGCTTCACTTGCTACAACTGGAAAAATGTAATGAATGATCTAAGTTTAAATGCACAAGCAATTATTTTATTAACAGCTTATTTTAACAAGGGGGATAAACCTCTTACAATAATGGAGTACTCAAAATTTGCGTCATGGCTTCTTCAAAACAATATGAAACCATCAGACCTTTTAGAATTGAATGCACGAGAAGTTTTAGAGAATTGGGATGATACAAAAATTACACAAGATAGAATACTATCTTTACTATCAAGAGGAAATGCAATGGCAATTTCTCTTCAAAAATGGCAAAATTGTGGAATTTGGATCATTACAAGGGCAGATCCAGAGTATCCAGTAAGATTAAAAAAGAGATTAGGACAAAAGGCTCCGCCAATATTGTACGGTGCAGGCAATAAGAAAATACTCAATACTAAAGGTGTCGCTATTATCGGTTCAAGAGATGCATCCTCAGATGATTTAGACTTCACATTTAAACTAGGGGAAAAACTTGCACAATCAGGCTACAGTGTTGTTTCAGGTGCTGCAAGAGGGATAGATGAATCATCAATGCTAGGATCAATAAATGCTGATGGGACGACTATAGGAGTAGTTGCTGATGCTTTAATGCAAAAAGTTTTATCCAAAAAATATAGGGATGCAATACGAAATAATAATTTAGTATTAATCAGTCCATATTACCCAGATGCAAGGTTTAGTGCTGGTAATGCAATGGGTAGAAATAAATATATTTATGTTTTGGCAGAATCTTCGATTGTAATTCACTCTGGACTCAAGGGTGGTACATGGGAAGGTGCAAAAGAGAATTTTAAAAATGGTTGGGTAAGCCTTTTTGTAAAGAAAAATGATGATGTTAATTCAGGAAATCAAAAACTTCTTGAGATGGGCGGTTTAGAATTAAAAGATTTGGACTCATTGGATTACTTATTTACTACAAATCAAGATGTTAAAACAGCTACAGTTAGTAAAAAAGAGGCATTGGATAAAAGAATTTTAGAACTATTATCTTTAGAAAAATTAACACTCAAAGAGATTGCAGAAAAGCTTGAAGAAGCTCAAAATATAGTTAAAAAAACAATAGATGAACTATTGAATTCTGGAGATATTGAAAAACATCCCACTAGCCCTTTACGCTTTAGTAAAGCTATAAAATTACCCGGACTATAAAACAAATTAAAAGGAATAAATAAATTATGGCATCAAAATACTTATCAAGCTTATCAAAAGAGGATTATGAATCTCTTACGCAAAAGTTGTGGGATATTCAGAATCATAGATGCTTTATCTGTGAAGAAGAAATTGATTTGAAGCTGAACTCAACGAACATAGATCACATTAAACCTCTTGCAAATAAGGGTAAAGATTCTGAAGAAAATTTTGCTTTAACCCATGAAAGTTGTAATAAATCAAAACAAGATGCAAATTTAAAAATTGCCAAGGTGCTAGCACGGTTGAAAAAAATACAAGATGATGTATCCTTAAAAGGCAGTCACGGTGCTTCATTAAAAGATGTTTTGAAATTTTACGATGGGTCAAAATTTGATTTTAAATGGACTCAGGAAGATAATATTGTTAAATACTCATTTTCACAAATTGGTGACAATAAGATATATCAAGCACCAATATTTACTGATAATCTTTCAGGTGAAAAATCTATATTTCTAGAAATACCAATAGAATATCTTTATCACGATGAAATTATCAATCCAAGAGGCATTAACAGTTCAATATCAAAGCTAGTAAAAGAATTTGATAAAGGAAATCCGCAATTACATTTAAGTTTAGTAAGAATTCATGATAATAAACTAAAAGTATTTGATGGTCAGCACAAGGCGGTAGCACAAATATTATTAAATACGAAAAAACTAGTAGTCAGAGTTTTTCTAAACCCTGATATAGATAGATTGACAGAAACCAATACAAATGCAGGAAGTAATTTAAGGCAAATTGCATTTGATAAATCTATTATGCGTCAATTAAATTATACTTTATATTCTGAAAGGGTTAAAAAATATCGAGAAGAACATAATTTAAAAGAGGATGATTATACATTCTCAGAGCAACAACTCGTAGACTATTTTAAGGGTGATGGTGCGAATATAAAAAAATATATAACTGATGCCATCAAGCATTCTGTTACAAACTCTAAAGAAAATAAGTTGAAAGACTATATTGATTTTGAGGGTAAAGCTAAAGATTTGCCAATATCTTATAGTGCTTTTGATAAAACAATTTTATCAACATTTATTAGTACTAAACTAATCTTAAAAACTCCGATTGACTATAAGACAGATGAGGGATTGAATCCAAGAGAAATAGAGATTGATCAGATAGTAAAACTTCTCAATATTTTGGCTGATATAGTCTATGTAAATAAATTTCAACCTGAAATTGGGGTGTATAGAATTGAAAACAAAATTATTGACAAAAAAGATTCTGATATCTCTGATGAGCATTTAATTGCTTATAGAATGAGCAAAGAGGAGATAATGCACAATTGGCTGCAATATTTGCAAATGGTTATAAAAGCCTATATGTCAAATACTGGGAAGATAATCAATGACGATGAAATTTTTCAACAACCTTTCGATGAACAGCTTTGGAAAAATATACGAAACTTTGTGAAAAATTTACGTGATCTTCCACTTTGGAAAGATAGAGGAATGGCAAGTACAGTTTTTTCTGGAAAAAATACATATGATTATTGGAAAGCTATATTTCAAACTGCTAAAACTCCAGATAATGCTGTTGTTTTAACTAAACCGCTAAATTATATGGAAATGATTAAATATGACGATACAAGAGAATAGCTCTTTTATGAAAAAATAAAATACAAACAAATAAAAGGAACAAATAAATTATGGCAGATATTTCAAATATCGTAAAATCAATTCAAAACATTATGAGAACAGATACGGGTGTCGATGGGGATGCTCAAAGAATTTCACAACTTGTGTGGATGCTTTTTCTAAAAGTATTTGATGCAAAAGAGGAAGAATTTGAACTAGAAAGTGAAAACTACAGATCTCCAATCCCTGAAAAACTTAGATGGAGAAGCTGGGCTACAGATGATGAGGGCTTAACGGGTGAAGAGTTGATGCTTTTTATAAACAATGAACTTTTCCCAACACTTAAAGAGCTTGACATCACTACATCTAACGCTTATGCTCCACTTGTAAAAGGGATGTTTGAAGATGCCTACAACTACATGAAGTCTGGAACACTTCTAAGACAAGTGGTAAACAAACTTGAAGAGATAAACTTTGATAACCTTTCAGAGCGACACCTGTTCAATGACATGTACGAGCAGATACTCAAAGATCTTCAAAGTGCAGGAAATGCAGGAGAATACTACACCCCAAGAGCCGTGACAGAGTTCATAGTGCAGATGGTTGATCCAAGACTCGGTGAAAAAGTATTTGACCCAGCATGTGGAACGGGAGGCTTTCTTATAAGCTCCATAAACCACATCATGAAAAGCGATGTAAAAACGGCAGAAGATAAAAAGACACTAGAACATACAATCCAAGGGATAGAGAAAAAACAGCTTCCCTACATGCTATGTCTTACAAACCTTATACTTCACGATATAGAAACGCCAAGTGTCAGACATGACAACTCGCTATCGTATCCTCTAAAAGACATCACTCCAAATGAGAGAGTGGACTGCATTGTGGCAAATCCTCCTTTTGGCGGAACAGAAGAGCAAGGCATAGAAAACAACTTCCCAGCAACTTACCGTACAAGAGAGACGGCAGACCTGTTTTTACTGCTTTTTATACAGATGCTAAAACCAAGAGGCAGAGCTGGGATAGTTCTGCCAGACGGTACACTTTTTGGTGATGGCGTAACAGCTAGGATAAAAGAGAAACTCCTTGAAGAGTGTAACCTGCATACCATAGTAAGACTGCCAAACGGGATATTTGCTCCATATACGGACATAAATACAAACCTGCTTTTCTTTACAAAGGGTGAGCCGACAAAAGAGATATGGTACTATGAGCAACCACTGCCACAAGGGTACAAAAAATACACCAAAACAAAACCAGTAAAACTGCAAGACTTTGAAGAACTGAAAAAGTGGTGGAACGATAGAGTTGAAAATGAACTGGCTTACAAAGTCGATATAGATACTATCAAAGCAAATAATTTTAACCTTGATGTGAAAAACCCTCATAAAGGTGAAGTAGAAGAAGAACTTACAACAAACGAGATTATAGATAAGATAGAAGCTTCGATGAGCAAAAGTGTAGAGCTACTTGAAGAGATAAGAGGTTTGGCTAATGCGAGAGGTTAAATTCTCAGAAGTCTTAAAACAGTACAAAATATACCATTTTGTTGAAGATGGTACAGAATACAGACAAGTAACTATTTCTATACATAGTGGGGTTTCATTTCGTGGAACTAAATTTGGTAGAGATATTGGGCGTAAGAGACAGTTTGTTATAGACCTTGAAGAGTATCCTAATACTTTTATCTTCACACGACAAGGTGTTCAAAATGGTTCTTACGGTATAGCTCCAAGAGAGGTTCATGGTTGTGTAGTAACTGAAAATATGCCTATGTTTTCAATAGAACCAACTTTAAATCCAGGGTATCTTGAATACTATTTACAAACTAATCATTTTCAAGACCAGTTACAAGCTTTAAATGCTTCTGGATCGGCACAAAAAAGTATTCATGAAAAAGTATTGTTGCAACTAAATATTTTATTGCCAGAGATAGAAGAACAAAAATCAATAGTAGATGAAATCAAATCTGTAGAAAATAAACAATCAAAAGTTTTAGAAGAACTTCAAACACAATCAAAACTAATAAACAAACTTAGGAGCTCAATACTCAGTGATGCAGTAAGCGGTAAGCTAGTTCCACAAGATCCAAATGATGAAAGTGCAGAAGTTTTACTAGAGAAGATAAAAGCCGAAAAAGAAAAACTCATTAAAGAGGGAAAAATAAAAAAACAAAAACCTCTACCGCCAATAAGTGAAGATGAAATACCTTATGAACTTCCAGATGGCTGGGTTTGGTGTAAATTTGAAGAAGTTGCTAATCTAATTACAGATGGAACACATCAAACACCAACTTATACAGATAATGGAAAATTATTTGTTTCAGCAAAAAATGTCAATCCTTTTCAGTTTATGCCTAAATACAATGCAAAATATGTATCAGAAAATGATTATGAAGCATATATAAAAGATAGAAAAGCAGAATTCAAAGATATTCTGTTAACACGAGTTGGCTCAAATATTGGACAAGCAGCAGTAATTGACCAAAATATAGACTTTGCAATTTATGTAAGTGTTGCCTTGATAAAACTAAATCATAAGTATTTATCGTCAGAATATTTTGCAATTTGGCTAAATTCACCAATAGGTACACAAAGTTCTATTAGTAATATATTAGGTCGTGGAGTTTCTCAAGGAAATCTAAATTTGAATTTTATACGAAGTTTTTTAGTGCCACTTGCTCCATTAGAAGAACAAAAACGAATAGTTGAAAAAGTAGAAAAACTTATGGCTTCATGCGATGCACTGGAACTTGAAGTACAAAACAGCAAAATAGAAACAGAAAAATTAATGCAAAGTGTACTTAAAGAGGCGTTTTTATGATATTTGGAGTTTATAATGTTTGAAAATAAGACAATTTATCAAGTATATTTTTATAATTTATCTCTTGTACCTTTATATTTAACATTTATAATTCAAGAAATTAGTATTGATAGTTTTTTACCTTTAACTGCGGATCATTATAAGACTATAGCGAGTCAAAATATTGTTTCCATCGTTTTATTTATTTTGGTGTTGATTTCAGTTAGTGCAATTTGGTATATAAACAGGGAAATTAAATATGGTCTAAGAAACCCTCAACAATACTCAAATATTAAGCCCGCTGATTTTGAACATTTGGCATTTATTTCTACTTATATAATCCCTCTTGTAGCTTTCAAATTTGATACTCCAAGAGATATATTAGTCTTGTGTTTTGTAATTATATTTATGGGATTGATATACATAAGGGCAGGACTATACTATCTGAACCCTATATTACTTCTTTTTGGTTATAAGATTTTTAAAGCGACAAAAAGCTCTGGTGAAGAGTATATTTTACCGACAAGAGAAACAAGTCTTACAGGTAGTCAAAATTTGAAGTACATAGATTTTGGTGGAAATATTCATTATGTAAAAAAAACTTAAAGAGGAGTAGGCTGTGACGAGAGAAAATGTAGTATCGGTTATTGAAGGGGTAGAAAGTGAATGTGGAATGGAGTTGTATTTTGTCTTGGATGATGACTCAATAAAATTCGCACGTATAAAAGAAGAAGTGACAGATGAATTGAAAACACAATTTCTAAATGAACTTAAGCAGCTTTTTGTAGAAGATGATGGCTATAGTTTATTGAATGTACAAGAAGCTGATGAATCCCGTGGTAATGTCTTTTATTACTTTGATAATGAAAATGTTTATGATAATTTGAAATTCATAATTGAGTTTTCAGAAACTGAAAATAATGATACTTTTTCTTTTAGTGATGATGACTTAGGCAAAATACGAGCTTTTATCATAAAAATTTCGAATGAAGAAAATAGTATATTGCTTTACAAGAAACATTATCCTATAAACTTACTCAAACAAGCAAGTGTTATGCGTTTAGTAAAGTCTGGAGATAAGTTTGATAAATTAAAAGATGATATAGTTAATATTGATAAATCTTTTGATTTTGTTTTTCTTGATGATCATGTAATCATTGCAAAAATGAAAACTCTTGAGAAGTATTTCGGATATGAAGATTATATTAAACAAACAGCTTTACAAAATCTTGCATTAATTGAAGCATTAGGATTTATTGATGATATTAGCCATATTCAAAGATCGGTAGAAAAAAAACGACTTGCAAAAAAACTTAATAAAGCCCTCCAAACTTCCCCTGTTTTGAAAATGATTGAAGATGAAAAAGAAAAGGTTTTAAGATTTATAGAACAACATCCATTGCTAAAAAATAGAATTAAAGTTCTTGAACAAACAAACAAAATAGAATTAAAGTCTATTACTAGTGTAGAAGCCTTTTTAAAACTGTTGGACGATGACTATCTTAAATCTGATTTGACAGAAATGCTTTACGATAGTGCAAATAAAGATAAGCTTGCTACAAATCAAGAATAAAGGGCTTAAATGAAAAACATTAATTTTAATTTATATCGTTATCAAATTTTGCCAAAAGACAGATATTTTCAAGGAAGTTTATTTGGAGAGATCAAAACGGTCGAAGATTTGATTGCTCAGAAAAATAATCTGTTTTATAGTTCTATCAAAACTATTACTAACTGGAAAGGCAAGAAAAGCTCTCTCAAGGGGCAACTGGAGTATGATAAAGATAATTTTTTACTTTTTAGATTTGCTCCTAAAAGAACGACAAAAATAGAAAATGAAAATTTTGAAGAAGAGCAGCTTGAGAACTGGCCGTCTATTTTAGTGGGTATTTGGAACCATCCAGAAAAGCAGATAATAGTAATACAAGACAGAAAAAAAGCATTTTCAGATACAAAAGCAGTTTTGAAAATTTTAGTAGAATCAATCAACAATGCTTTAGAGTCAAAACAACTAAAACTTTACGGGGAGCCTATTTTTCATAAAGAAGCTTTTTGGAGCATCGTTGAACAGTATGATAGAAAGATAAAAAATATCAAATTTGAACTTGTTACTCCAAATATGGCAAATATCTCTGGAGTTTTAAGTGACGATCTTAAGAACTTGGCAAAAGGGACAAATACTGCAAAAACATTGCTCGAAATTGATGCAGATGATGATTCTACACTTCATATAGATAAGCAAAACAAACAAGTTGGAGATCTTGTTGAGTATGCTAGTGAGGGTGGTGGTAATATCTCTTTAAAAGCAAAAGGTGTTAAAAAAAGAATCCAAACCGCTAATGCCGTGAAGTCAGTAGAAATAGGAGAGATTGAAATTTCTGGTGATAATGCAGAAAGAATTGCAGAGATTTTAAAAAGGGCATTGGAATGAAAAATAATATCATTTTCAATATTTTACTTTCAATTGGTGCTGGTTATTTACTTGCTGAGTTACAGTCATTTTTAGGTACGACATACTTGACAAATTTCTTGAAGCAAAATCTGATTACTCTCCTTGTTGCCTTGATAGCCATCAATTCTGCTACATTAAGCATAGTATTGACAAAAGTGAGAGAGTTGTTAGATAAAAGCGGACAGCAGGGAGCTTTTGGTAATACAAAAAAACAGATGATTTTATCGGTGAATGAACAGGTTATACTTATTGTCGTAGCGATGTTACTGTTAATAGTTCAAGATTCTGACTTTATAAAATTACATGTAGAGTATGTGACTTTTTTGAATGTGTTGATTATTGGATGTTTTGTATACGCCCTACGAATTTTGCATGATACGGCTAAAAGTGTTTTTGTAATTTTGGATTATTAGGTTTCATAATGAAAGAAAATCCAGAAATTAAATTTTTAACAGAAGCATATAAAGCACTAAATCATATTTACGATAAAAACCCATCTCCAGACAATATTAATAAATGGAAAGCTGATGTTGTACCAAAATTATATGGTAGTGCGAAAATAAAAGTTAGCAGGGTTGAAGTTATTAGATTTCCACAAAATCCTTACAATTTTGAAATGGATAAGGATGAGCATGAGAAAAAAATTGTAGAAACAGTTTTAAGAGACACTGCATTTAAAATCAATGCTGATAAAAAATCTAAAGAAAACATTGAAATTCTCAAGCTCTTAAAGGCAAGAGAAGAAAATATAGATTTTGAAATGCAGTTAGCTGAAATGATTTGTGGTGACAATACTAAGTTTCCATATAGATCGTCAAAGTATTTAACTGAGTTCTTTCAAAATTTAGGATATAGCTATTTTCATTCTGGTGAAACACGAAAATATTGGGTAAAAGATATTTTAGATGAGCTTAATATCAAAGAGATACATACACTGGTTAGCACAGGTCTTTTTCGTAAAAAATACTTCATTGACTTTGCAAAAGAAAAAGATTTAAATCATAGCGACTTGTTTAAGGGTGCAGCAAAAGAATTTAAAGAGTTTATCCAAAACTCTATCACAGCTAATGAAGCATTTGATCTATCAAATGTACTGGATATGAATGTAAATGTAGAGCTATTATTTGATAATGTAGCAAATACGCAAGATATAGAACTTAACAAATTAATCGAAGAAGCAAAAGAGAGATTTTTTAATCCAAATGATAAACAAGTAGCTTTAGAAAAACTTTGGGATGCTTTTGAGAGACTTAAAACATATTTTGCACAAGAGGGTTTGAAGAAAAATCAATCTGCCAATAAGCTTACTACCATTATCTCTGAACACTTTGATAAAGAGTTTATTGATGAAGAATTTACAAAGCTTACAAAAATCGGAAATAATTATAGAATCAGACATCATGAAACTGACAAACAAGAATTGACTCAAGTACACACAAACTACTTCTTTTTTAGAATGTTGTCTTTGATAGATTTATGTTTGGTTTTTTTAAGAGAAGAAGAGAAGAAGAGAATGAGGAAATAGATATATTTTGAAGTGTTTATTGATTTTCAATTGGTGAAAAATGTATAAAAAATTAAAAATTTTAAAATTTTTTTCGTAAATTTTTTCAGTTTTTTTGTTATTGAAAGTATAAAATAGATTCTAAAAGATGATTATAATGGCAAAAAATAAAAATATAATTTTATAAAATCACGCATAGCACGGACTTTGAGGGTGTGTATTGAATTAAAAACAGAAAAATCTAAAGCTAAACTTGAGCTTTAGATTTACTTTTAAAATAGTAAATCTAAAGTATTTTAGCACTAAATTAAAAGTAAATTTGTAGTTTATTAGAAGTAAATATGTACTTTAAGTTTAGTATTTTAGGACTTTTGAGCCATTTTTGTTTAAGCAAAATCTAAAAAAATATACTTTAAAATTTGACCGTTGATGACCTTTGTAGGACATCACAAGCACGAGCTGGAAAAGCTAGAAAAACGATGACACTAGGTTTAGAAAGGGTTGCCTTTTGTCATATTATTTATATATACAAGTATGTAGTATGTGATGAATTATTTGATGAAGTTCAAAAATAGTAGTAGTATCTACGATGTGCGCGCAAAAATTAAGATTAAAAAGAATGTAAATACCTCGGGTACGGTAGTGGAGTGCCCGCTTTGATAGGTTTATTGAAAAGGTGTTGATAAAACTCCTTTAGATAAATTTTTACTAACCCTTCAAATCAAAGACTTAATGGAAATATGGAAGAAATGAAAATTTAAGTTTTTTCAGCTCCTAATTAAATTTAGGAGTTATCCATGTCTAACAATATTTATAAGTCTCTTTATCTCGACTACGGCTATATGTTGAGTAAAACAGACTTGGCAGAAGTTCTTAAGGTGAGCCTCTCTACGATAAACAGAAGGCTTAAAAACGGTAAACTACCACCTCATGCAAACATTGGCGATAGAGTACTATTTCCGACTGAGGGTGTAGCAGTATTCCTTACTCAGATGAGTGGTTGTCAGCTTGAAGTTGTAGGAGGTGAACTTTGAAGTCCCTCCAAAAAGCAAAAACAAGAATACAGCAGCTAAAAGGTCTTCCTTATCTCGTTATAGAGGCAAAAGCATTTTTAGAAAAATTTAGCGAGTTTTTGAGTGAAGATGAAAAAACAGAGATTACACAGGAGATTCAAGAAGCTCAAAACAGTAAACTGACATCTAAAAAACCTCTTCAAGAGCGTTTTAAAAGTCACTTCTATACCTATGAAGAGATCAAAAATGCACCCGCTACAAGATGGCTGGTGCAAGACTTGATCCCGTCAAGTTCCATAGGTGTGATGATCGGAGACAGCGGCGTCGGTAAAACGACCATCGTATTATATATGTGCACGACTATTTTGACTACCAAAGCAAATGTATATATCTTTATGATTGATGGTGATATGAACCAAACCAAGATCAAAGAGAGCGAAGCTTCACACTTGCTTGAGAGATTTCCCGAGAGATTTTTCTATGTAGGTAAGCAAACAGGCGGCGATTTTTCAGAGTCGGTTCAAGAACTCTTAGCTGAGATAGTTGAAGAGCAGATCAAGCATTCAGATCGAGAGTACTTTGTCATCCAAGACTCACTGATGCTTACTGTCCCTAAGAAACGAGGTTTTGTGGATACACAAAAGCTTTATTTTTATGAGAAAATATTGCGAAGTGTGGGTGGGAGTACGCTCTTTATCCATCACCTGAATAAAGATGGAAACTTTGCAGACTCTCAGCAGATCATTAATTATGCGGATTATTCGTTTTCTATTACGAGAAATGACTTTAACTCTACGATACTTTTGCATCCGCAAAAAGCTAGTAGGTACGCTATAGAGGGTAAAGCATTTCTTACAGAAGACAGAAAAATAGTCAAAGAGGTTGAGTATGAAACGGTAAACATAGAGCCTCGTGAGTCAAAATTTGTAAGCTATGTACTAGAAGCACTTGAAGATGGAGAGATGAACCAAAGCGAGATCATCTCACACCTTGAAAAAATGCGATTTTTTAGTGAGTATAAAGTTGGTCAGAAAAAGGCTACAAGGTGGCTTACGACTTGGGGTGATAAGGGTAAATGGAACTATGAGCGACGACCAGATCAAAAAAATGCCATCTATTTTTGGATAGAGCAAAAACAGCCTGAAAAAGTGGAAAACTTGCAGAACTTGAAAAACTGCAAAACTACTTTGAGCGACTCCGCAAAAGGAGTTTGTGATGAGTGAAATGCACTATTTGGAGTTAAAAACTTTGCTATTAGAGCAAAGAGAGATGTTTTTGTCACTTTTCCCTAAAAAAGTTCCTATTTCGTTTATTACAGAAAGAACAGGCTTAACAAGGCAAGCCATAAGGATGAAACTTCTCAACAACTATGAGCCAGAAGTTGATTTTTGGAAAGAAGATGGTAAAATAATTATTGCAAGAACTACTGCTTTACAGCTACTAAAGTTTGGTAAAGGAGTAGAGAATGAATAATAATTTTATATGTTCAGACGGTTCTTTTTACGTTAGAAAAGATACAAATATGATCTATGTACAAGGTACCGTAAACGGCAAACATTATAAGAAAAGCATAGGCAAAAAAGCGACTCCACTAAATAAAAAATGGGTGGAGCGGCAAAACCCTATGCAGGTTCTTTTGAAATTAATCGGTGTTGATATAAACGAAACTAAAAAAACTTCGTTTGAGAGTTTTGGATTGAGGGTTCTTAGGTCAAATTCTGAGTATCGAGGGGAAGAGACCCAGAAAGACTACGAAAGTATCTTTAATAGGTTAATTCTACCATATTTTGAGAAGATTGAGTTTCATGAGATCAGTGCTTT
The DNA here is from genome assembly GCF_005217605.1 of Sulfurimonas crateris. Lineage (NCBI taxonomy): Bacteria > Pseudomonadati > Campylobacterota > Epsilonproteobacteria > Campylobacterales > Sulfurimonadaceae > Sulfurimonas > Sulfurimonas crateris. The sequence continues at coordinate 465,741 of NZ_SZPX01000001.1, forward strand.
AGATGTCACTGAGTTCCTAGGAACCTTGCAGAGTAAGCATGGATATTGTTACGATAGATGCATCAGAGTCAAGCGGGTTCTAGTAAATATTTTAAAAGCTGCTTTTGATGAGCAGCTAATGCCTCACAATGTGATGAGTATGCAATTGGTCGAAAAGTTTAAGTTCAAACAAACTCCAAGAAAAACAAAAGTCTATAAGGTGTCTGAGGCACAACAAATCTTGAGCTTATCGAAAGGATGGCTCAAGATTTTTTTAGAACTTTCCTTAAAATATGGACTTCGTACGGGTGAAGCTATAGGTCTTAAATGGTCTGACTTTGATTTGGAACGAGGATATTTGCAAATTCATAGAAGTATCTCAAAAGGTAGAATTAGCGATGTATCGGCAATAGCCCACGAGAATAAAAATCATAATCGGGAAATATTCTTATTTCCCGAGACCATTGAACTTTTGAAATCTTATGCAAATTTTCGTCCAGATGATGAGTGGCTCTTCGTTTCAAAAGATGGAAAGCCATTCAAAAACGCGAAAACTATTGTCGATTTTCATTTTAGACCGTTTCTTGAGGAGATAGGTGTTGAGTATAAAACACTCTATGCTACAAGACGGACTTATGTCTCAATGATGAACCAATCTTCAAAAGTTTCACTTGAGGATATTCAAGAAGTGGTAGGACATGTGAAAGGTTCAAGTGTAACAACTAAGCATTATGACTTGGATTGTCTCGAAGATGTTCATAAACAGAAAAAAGCAGAGGAAAAATCTAAGATCTTCAATGCGTTGCTACATATAGCTTAAGTCAATATTTAGTTTCGTTTTCTCGGATTTTTCTCGGTTTATAAAAATGGAGTTTTCAAAGCTCCATTTTTAGGGCTATCTTGGTCTCCCACGCTACCTTGAGGGGGTAGTGCCTTACGGGTGTGAGAGTTCAAATCTCTCCGATCGCACCATTCCTTTATATAACTCCGCTTTAAATCATTAATACTCTTTTCTCCATTTGTGTGATATCATAATTTCGAAATATTTCAAAAAGATATTTCAGAGCATTTTTAAATTCTTGTTGTAAAAGCTTTGGCACTGCAAAGTAGCATAAATCAGCTTTTATATTTATATCAGTATATGTACTAGACATATCAAACAAAAAGGATTTCTATGAAAAAAACTGTTTTAAAAATATTATGTGCTGCATTTCTTGTAGCCGCTCCATCGGCAATTCTCGCTGAAGATAGCGAATCAGGTTATGAAAACAAAAATGAAAAACCAAGAGCTGAGAAGCGTCAAGATTCAGACAGAAAGGCTGAAAACAGAGTAAAAAAAGAGGAGCGCAAAGCTGAAAAAGAGCAGCGTAAATCCCAAAAGAGAGCAACAAAAGAGGAGCGTAAAGCTGAGAAAGAGCAACGCAAGTCTGAGAAAAAAGAGTCTAAAGCAAAGAAAGATAAAAAAGAGAAAAATAACTCTGAGAAGAAAGAGCGCAGAAATAAAAAAGAGAAAGAAGATGACTCTGATGATTAATCAGCAGCAGAGCCTTTGAAGCTCTGCTTAGATAAATATCTATCTAGAGAATAAAAATCCAAATCCTACTCTGCTTTGATGGTGATTATAATCTACCAAACTTGCCCCGTAGCCGTTAAATATCTTAATATACCAGAAATTGTTTTTGGAGTTTCCTGTAGGGTGTGACCATTCAGCCTTGATAGAGCCTCTGTTATTTCCGTTAAAACGAAGATTGTTTTGCCATGTCAAATCAAACTGATGCTTTTTAAGAAAATAGTTTAACTTTAAATGCCCATACCCAAGATAAGAGGTTATATCTTTGTTATCATCTCCTGCATCTGCTACCCATGCTCTAACGCTTGCCATAAAATTTCCATTGTAAAAAATGGACTCAAAATAGATTCTATTCCATGACCTAGAGAGTGGTGCTCCCATCCCGTTTGACTCATGCAAAAAGCCAAACTTAACAGCTTTAAATCCAAACTCAGAGAACTCTTTATCTTCAATAGGCAAGGTAAGCCATACTTCAGGTCTGTAGTTTGTTTCACGAAATGGAGAAGAGTCTGAATAAAGCTGCCACCACACCTCTTGCGTGTATCCCAAACTTATTATCTCATTTAAGCCAAATAGATTGTAGCTTAGATCTTTTTTTAAACTTATTTGAAATTCTGCTTCGATATTTTTGTCAAATTGTTCATAGTTTGGGTAGATGGCAGGATCTTTTTGTTCATAATCTTTTGTTGTATATGCAAAAGGAAGAAAATAATTTTTTTCATATGGAAGCAAGCCGAAGTTACTAAAAATTTTTGCCACCATCGTCTCTCTTGAATCTGAATCTTTTGGCATATCAAGATGTTGAAAAAGAAAAAGTTTTTTTGCTTCATCTTCATTTGTTTCTGTAGCTTCGATCTCTTTACTACTATCTATCTCATGAGCCATAAGAGAATAGTTCACTGCTAAAAGCAAAGCAATAAAGAGTGAAGAGGCATTTTTCATATAAAAATATTTACTTAATGATTGTTATGCAATCTTCGCCTTTGGGGACAAGACACAAAAAACTATATGCTTCATCTCCTAAGGTTTTGTAGCTATGGGAAAGACCTGCAGGGATAAGCAGAACACCGCCCGCTTTTGCTTCAAAACTCTCATCTCCGATTTGTACAAGTGCGCGTCCAGAGAGCACATACTGCTCGTGCTCTACGCTATTTGTATGAAGAGGCATATGTCCGCCCGCTTCTATTATAAAGTTTCTCATCGCAAAATTTGGTGACTCATCAGGAGATAAAAGCATCTTCATCGAGACCCCTTTACCAGCACTTTGAGGAGCTGCCTCAATTAAATCTATCTGTTTATGTAGGTACATTATAGCCTCCTATAATAATATTTTTGGTAGCATATCATAAATTGTGTTTGATTTACTTGGGGGAGTGTTTATGAAAATTGCAAATAATATAACGGAACTGATAGGGAATACACCTTTGGTCAGATTAAATAAAGTATCAAAGCTGACGGGTGCGAATATAATTGCAAAGTGTGAGTTTATGAATCCTACAAGTTCTGTAAAAGATAGAATAGGTTTTAATATGATCAGACGTGCGATAGAAGCAGGGGATATAACGGATAGTACTACAGTAATCGAGCCGACAAGCGGTAACACTGGAATTGCACTTGCGGCAAACTGTGCAGCGCTTAATATAAAACTTATTTTGACAATGCCTGAATCTATGAGCTTGGAGAGAAGAAAGCTGCTTAAGGCGCTTGGCGCCGAGTTGGTTTTGACTCCCGCGCCGCTAGGGATGAGCGGTGCCATCGCAAAAGCGGATGAGCTTCAAAAAGAGATTCAAAACTCAATAGTTCTGCAGCAGTTCAAAAACCCTTCAAATCCTGAGATCCATGAGTTGACAACTGCGAAGGAGATACTTCGCGATACGGATAATAAATTGGACGCTTTTATTGCAGCGGTAGGAACTGGAGGCACTCTGAGCGGTACATCAAAAGTCCTAAAAAAGGAGATAGCAAATATTGCAATATTTGCGGTCGAGCCTGCAAGTTCTGCCGTGCTTTCAGGTGAGAGTGCAGGTCCGCACGCTATACAGGGTATCGGCGCAGGATTTATTCCTGACACTCTGGACACGACCGTATATGGTGAAGTGATAAAGGTGAGCAATGAAGATGCTATAAACACCGCAAAAATGTTAGCAAAAGATGAGGGTCTGCTTGTAGGTATATCGGCTGGAGCAAACGTATATGCAACGATGCAGATCGCTCAAAGAGCGGAGTTTAAGGGAAAAACTCTTTTGACCGTTCTTTGCGATACAGGCGAGAGGTATCTAAGTACAGAACTCTTTGATGAATAAACTTTTTTTAGAAACAATACGGGTTGTTGATGGAGAGGTTTTTAACATACTCTACCACCAGAAAAGATATGAGAGTGTACTGAAAAAATTTAATATTAAAAATCCGCAAAACCTGCTTGAGCATATAGAGCCTCCAAAAGTAGGAACTTACAGATGCCGTTTGCTTTATGATATATCTAAGATGCCCCATACTGTTGACGTTACATATCATGAGTATAAAAAAAGAGATACAGGCTCTTTAAAACTTATCTACGATGACAATATAGAGTACTCTTTAAAGTCTGCAGACAGAGGTAAATTGGAGGCTCTTTATGAGCAAAGAGGCAGCTGTGATGATGTGTTGATAGTAAAAAACTCTCTTATAACAGATACTACGATAGCAAACATAGCTTTTTATGACTCAAATAGATGGTTGACTCCAAAGCAGCCGCTTCTAAAGGGAACTACCAGAGAACTGCTACTTATGGAGAAAAAAATATTTGAAGAGGATATCTATGTAGAAGATCTAAAAAAGTTCTCTAAAGTCGCACTTATGAATGCTATGATAGATTTTGATATAATTACAAAAAACATAAAGGAAATTTTTTGCTAGATAACCTGATAGAGGATAGAGATTTTGCAAAAATAATGCAAAAAAACATAGAGAGCCTAATTATCCTTCTTTTTGAAAAAGATCAAAATTTCGGCATTTTGTGTAAAATCGAGCAGATAACTTTTGAACCCGCACTGCCAAGTGAGATAAGCGCAGAGTTTAGACCGATGACACTCTTTTTTCTTGCCGGATATACTTTTGATACTGCAAGCATAGTAGGGGATAAATTGGTTTTTGAAGCCGGTTTTGGCTCTGATAATTTTGGCAGTGTAGTAAGTGTGCCGCTTTTGAGTATTATGCAGATAATAGTAGATGAGACACCGCTGCTGATAAATCTATCAAGCTATAAGAAAGATAGTGATAAACCTGCTAAAAAAACTGATGAAGGTGGAGTGAAAAACTCGATGGCATCTTTTTTATCAAACCCTGAAAACTCAAAGTTTTTTAAAAAATAGCCTTTTTTCGAGGTTATACCTTATTTAGAGATAGAAGATAGTTTACGACATTGTCGACGAATGCATCATGTTTTCTCTCTTTAGAGTATGCAATATAGAAACTTCTCTCTATTTTATAGTTTTTAAGTCTTGCTTCAAAAAGCTTTCCTTCGGCAACTTCATTTGCTATAACATGCTTTGACATAACCGAAACAACCGGTCTCTCTGTGGTCGGATCTGCATGCAGAATCGACTCTTTGATCGCCGTTGGACTGCCTAAAATACCAAGAACATGAAAGTTGCTACACTGAACACCCATCTCATCAAAAACTTCACTTGTCAATTTTCTTGTATGAGAAGCCTCATCTCTGCATATCCAGTCAAATCCAAGCAGATCATCTGCAGTTAGATGTTTTTTGAGTGGCTGGTTTGAAAAAACAACAAGTTCATCTTGTACCCACTCTCTGTAGATAATACCGTCTCTAAATACAGGAGACTCTATAAGGGCAATATCGATCTTTTTGTCTTCAAGCTGGTCTATCATTTCGCAAGATAGTCCTACATTCATATATACGTTGTTGTTTATTCTCTTTTTTATCTCGCTGAGATAGTTTGGCAGAATATAGTTTCCTATCGCATTTGATGAACCGACAACAAAAGTAAAGTCCTTATTGATGATCTTTAAGAGCTCTTTTTCACTGTTTACAATCGCTTTTTCAAGTCTTAATGCTATCCTAAAAAGATCTTCACCCTCTTTTGTAAGAAGTATGCCGTTCTTTTTTCTCTCAACTATTTTCGTATCAAGGTAATCCTCGATAAATTTGATTTGTTGAGTAACTGCTGGCTGAGAAATGCCGAGTTTTGCAGATGCTTTTGAAAAACTTTTCTCTTTTATGACCATCAAAAAGGTTTGTAGTTTTGCAAAATCTTTTAACATAATAATTCCTATAAGTTTAAATAATAAGCGAAAGTATAACCCATTATTATAATTAATGCAATAGTTTTGTAATAATTTATAACTTTTTGGCTATAATAATTTAAACCAATATGAATAGTGGCAAAGATATGGAAAAAATATTTAGCAAATTAAATGAGTCGCAAGCTTCTGCTGTAAAAACAACAGAGGGACCTGTGCTAATTTTAGCCGGTGCAGGAAGCGGTAAGACTACGACGATAGTCTCTCGTTTGGCATATCTTATAGAGGGAGTCGGGATCCCCGCTTCTAATACGCTTACACTGACATTTACAAACAAAGCAGCAAAAGAGATGAGAGAGCGTTCATACGCAATGATGGACAATCCCGCTTATCCGCCTCTGCTTTGTACATTTCATAAGTTCGGGCTGCTTTTTTTAAAGTTTCATATACATCTTTTAAACAGAGAGAACAACTTTGTAGTAATCGATACCGATGACAAAAAAAGAATCATAAAAAAGATAAACAGCGAGATCCCGACACCGCTGATCGCGAGTGAAATATCAAGATATAAAAGTTCCCTTTTGAGCCCAGATGATGCCTACAAACAGTCAGAACTATTTAACTACCAGCAGATCGCAAAAGTTTATGAAGAGTATGAAGCTTATCTGCTTGAGAACAATTTAGTCGACTTTGATGATCTGATAGCTTTGACATACAAGCTTTTAAATGAGAACGAAGAGTTGGCTCGTGCGACATCCGAGCGCTACCGCTACATTATGGTAGATGAGTATCAAGATACAAATGAGTTGCAGCTGAAGCTTCTGCAAAAGTTGTGCAGCTCGCACAACAATATATGTGTCGTGGGTGATGATGATCAGAGCATTTACGGCTGGAGAGGCGCTCATATACGAAATATAATGGAGTTTGATCAGGATTTTAAAGATACTGCGGTCTTTAAACTTGAGGAGAACTACCGCTCGAAAGACCCTATTTTAAAAGTCGCAAATGCGCTTATAGAGCATAACCGTTCAAGACTCGGTAAAAAGCTAATACCTACACGAGGCGGCGGTGAGGATGTAACGGTTTTAAACTCAAATGATGAGAATGAAGAGGCAAGAAAGATCGCTTCAAAGATCACGAAACTTTTGGACTCAGGAGTAAAAGCCGAAAATATAGCGGTGCTTTACCGAGTAAATGTTTTAAGCCGCTCTATTGAAGAGGGGCTTAACCGTGCAGGCATAGCCTATAAGCTCGTCGGCGGTCTTAGATTTTACGACAGAGCCGAGATAAAAGATCTTATAAGTTACATAAGAGTGATAACCAATTTTCATGATGACTTCTCATTTAAACGTATCATAAACAAACCAAAGAGAGGTCTAGGCAAGGCTAGCGTTGATAAAATAGAGCTTGCTGCGCATCAGAAGGGCACCTCTATGTTTGAGTATATAAAAAAGAGCCCGCTATCAGAGTTGGAACAGCTTGTAAGACAAAAAAATGCAAAAACTCTTAAGAAGTTTGTAAAGGATATTCAAGCAGTAGCAAATTCGGTAACGGAATCTACCTATAACTTTATAGATGTCTTAGAAGATACTTTTCATCTTAAAGATATATACAAAGGTATGCCTGATGAGACGGAGAGAGTTCTAAATATGGATGAGTTTTACGGTCTGTTTAGAGATTTTGTAAAGAACTCTCCAGAATCTTCGCTTGATGAATTTTTAAATGAGCTTACGCTTCAGAGCGAACAGGATCAGGTTGAGGGCGAGAGTATCTATATGATGAGTATTCATGCCTCAAAGGGTCTTGAGTTTGACCATATATTTATCATAGGAATGGAAGAGGGCTTTTTACCTCTTGTTGGCGATGGCAGTGACCTTGAAGAGGAGAGACGTCTTGGATATGTCTCTTTTACAAGAGCAAAAGAGACGCTTACCCTATCTCACGTGGAGAGCAGATTTTACAAGGGAAGAAGAAGCGATCTGCAAAAAAGCAGATTTTTTAATGAGGCCGGACTTTGTGAGGGTTCACTGATAGTCGAGAAGAACACCGCTTTTAAAAAGGGTGATCTTGTCAGACATAAAATATTCGGAACAGGAAGAGTGACGGGTGTGAGCAAATCAGGAAGAGAGTTTAAGCTTAATATTAATTTTGCCGGCACGAAAAGAGATATATTGGCATCATTTGTAGAAAGACTATGAACAGGCTCTTTGTTGCATATAAGCCTACCGGAGTGAGTTCTAACTTCTTTTTGACCAAGTTAAAAAGAAAGTATAAAACGAAAAAGGCCGGTTTTTCGGGAACTCTTGACCCGTTTGCAAAGGGTGTGCTTATAATAGGGATTGGGTCGTACACGAAACTTTTTCGTTTTTTAAATAAAACACCTAAAGTTTACAGAGCGACTCTTTGGCTTGGAGCAAGGTCAGACTCGTTGGATACGGAACTCATAGAAGATGTAGAGATATTAAAAGAGTTTAGTGAGTCTGATATTTTGCGAGTTTTAAAATCTTTGGAGGGCGAACTTGAATATGAGCCTCCGATATTTAGTGCAAAACGCATAGATGGGCAGAGAGCCTATGACTTAGCAAGAGCAGGCAAGGAGTTCACTTTAAACAAGATCAACTCTACTATTTACAGCACTAAGCTTATAAGCTACTGCCATCCGTTCGTTACCTTTGAAGCGAGTGTATCGGAGGGGACTTACATCCGCTCACTCGGTCTTATCATAGCAAAAAGACTCGGGGTTGAGCATGGAAGTCTTAGTGCTCTGGAAAGACTTAGCGAGGGGCAGTTTAGATATAATAACGAAGAGTCTTTGGATATTAAAAAATCTTTAAATATCAGAGAGAACTTTTATAGAGGAGATGCTGATAATCTCAAATATGGAAGAGTTCTTGCTTTAAAAGATCTAGAGATTAAGGATGATGGGGTGTACTGGCTTGATAGCGGTAGTTTCATCTCGGTTATAAATATAGCAGATGCAGAAGTAAATTATGAATTAGGTAGGATTGAATGCTAGTATTATCCAGAAAAACAGATGAGGCTATTGTTATCGGGGATGATATTGTAATTAAGATCATCTCTATAGATAAAGGTGTTGTAAAGCTTGGTATTGACGCTCCTAAAAGTATCTCCATAGTCAGACAAGAGCTCCTTGAAGATGTAAAAGATGCAAATATAGCATCCTCTAAAGAGACAAAGTTAGATGATCTGACTATGCTTAGCGCCATACTTAAAAAATAAAAGAGAAGATCTATGAAGCTTTACAAGGCGTATGCAAAGGTAAATATATTTTTAAAAATTACCGGCACGCGTGCAAGCTACCATGAGATAATCTCAAGATTTATGAGAGTTGACTCTCTCTATGATGAACTCTCATTTGCTCCCAAACAGAAGGGTCAAGAGTTTGAAATAGTTGGCGAGTTCTCATGCGATACTAAGCAAAACAGTATCTATAAAGCGTATATAGCTCTTCTTGAAGTCTTGGATGAAGAGGCAGCCGCCTCACTTAAAAATCTCATGAGCAGATATGGGGTCAAGGTTATAAAAAGGATTCCCGCGTTTGCAGGACTTGGCGGAGGAAGCAGCGATGCTGCCACATTTTTAAAGATGTGCAATGAAGTTCTTCATCTTGGACTCTCTTTAAATGAGCTCTCGGCTGTAGGAATAAAAGTAGGGGCTGATGTTCCGTTTTTTATTTATGGCTATGATAGCGCAAATGTAAGCGGAATAGGAGAGGTCGTCGAGGAGTTCAAAGAGGAACTTCTTGATCTTGAAGTATTTACTCCAGATGTTGAGATAAGTACGCCAAAGGTCTATACGCTCTACAGAGAGCAGTTTTACAACCCGATAGATGGGTTTGAAGTAGAGAGGTTGAAAAAAACAGCCTCACGGGATATACTAGATCAGATGAGTGCGGATGAGGCAAACGATCTTTTTAAACCTGCGCTTCAGGCGTATAAAGAGCTAAAAAACTATTACAGACACGGACACTTCTTCAGCGGAAGCGGAAGCAGTTTTTTTAGAGTTAAAGATGTTTAAATGGCACTAAGCTGGAACGAGATAAAAAACAGAGCGATAAATTTTTCCAAAGAATGGGAAGCTGAAGAGAGAGAACATGCAGAATCTCAAAGTTTTTGGAATGAGTTTTTTAATATTTTCGGCATCAGCAGAAAAAGAGTTGCTTCCTTTGAAGAGCCTGTAAAAAAACTAGGCGAAAAAAGAGGACGGATTGACCTTTTTTGGAAAGGTGTTTTGCTCGTTGAACACAAATCAAAAGGCAAAGATTTAGACAAAGCCTACACGCAAGCACTAGACTATTTCCCCGGATTAAAAGAAGCGGAACTTTTGCTAAGCCCATCTTTGAGCATTTTATGAATCATTTTTACTTCAGCTTTCTTAAGCATTCATCTCCTTTCAATTTTTTGAAAAGAGACTTTAACAAAATTAATTTGTTTCTTTAAGCTTTCGGTTGTAAAAACTACTTTTTAGCAGCTTTTTATACTGCCCATTTTAACTCCGCCGTTGACAAGTATCACACACAGAACTAGCCGCCAACCTCTTTCGTGCGACGCAAGCAGAGGAAAAACTTAAACGAGACAATATCCAAGGTAAAGTAAATGCCAACCAAACGCACCATGAAGTGGGTAAGAAAATAAGGCAAACCATTAAAGAATTAGGCGGAGAGATGCCAGAAAATTTATCAAGCCCAGAAAAGAGTTTGAAGAGCATAGAAAAAGAGCAGGCAAAATTTCAAAAGAAATAAGCTTTTAAAATGTGGGTACTTAGGCTTCATTGAACAGATTGTAAAATAATAATGAAAACTATAATTAATAGTATAATGGTAAATAACTTGATTTTAACATATAAAATATGTATAATTAACATTTAAATATTAAATAAATAGGCTTTTACCATGTTGGCGTCATTAAAAATAGATGAATTACTGCAACAGACCAAAAAAAGTGTCAGAAATGAACGCATTGCTTTGGGGCTTACCCAAAAAGAGTTTGCAAGTTTTGTAGGCTTGAAGTATGCGACCTACCGAGTTTTTGAACAAGAGGGAAAGATTTCGTTAGAGAACTATTTATATATTTTAAGCGCCCTCAACAAAAGCATAGAGTACAAAAGATTTCTAGATGGATTTGAGTTTGAAAATGACAAAGAGCGCGCCAGAGTAGAGCAAGATAAAAAACCAAGCATTGTTTTAAAACCGATTGTTTCACCTTCTCAAAAGCAGATTACACTCGATAAAGGGATTTTTGGAAATGAGCTTTTTTATAGTGTCAAAAATGGGCATGTTTATGAGGTTAGCACTTTTATTTCGATTGTGCTTGCAAATTATAACGATGAGAGGTTAATGCTTCTTTTGCGTTACTTCGGTGCTGATAGGCTCAAGCCCCATATACTCAAAGCAAAAAATAAAGATTTGCTGCAAAGATTTAATAAGCATGTGGCTTATTTGAAAAAAAAGGCATAAAGTGCTAGAAAAAACAAAACAAGTTTTAGAAATACTTGCAACGGATAAGCTTTTTAAAGAGCATGATATTCGATTTGTAGGCGGTACGGCGCTTTCTCATCTTATCAATCATCGTTTGTCTGAAGATTTGGATTTTGCTATGCTTGAACTATGCAAAGATGAGATTAAGACGACGATGCAAGACTATGGAGCTATAAAGATTGAACATAGCAATACGGCAAGAGACTACGCGCATAATGACGGAGAAAATCTTGACGACCATCATCTGAAATATCTTGTGGACGGTGTAAAAGTAGAATTTTTTGTACCTCCGTTTAACATCTTTGAAAAAGAGATCTGGACTAGCGAACCCACTGCAAGCTATCAAACAGCACATCTCAAAATTGCTTCATTGAAGACTATTATGTATATGAAAACGATGGCATTTTGGAATCGAAAAAAGTATCGTGATTTGTTTGATGTTTATTACGTTTTAACGCATGTTGACGGATATAATCCAAAAGATTTTGTAGAGACTTATTTACAATACAATATTACCTACACAAAAGAGATGTTAGTAGCAAAAATCAAAAGTAAGCTAGAGTTTTTCGAGAGAGATGATGATGAGGGAATCAGTGCTTTGGTGCTAGATGCAAAATCGTACGAATGGTATCGTAAGAAGATTGAAAAATTTATTTATGAGCTCTACCTTGAAGAGCTGTATGGTCTGAACTAAAATAAAAAGTCTTGAAAAACGTGAGTGCCTAGGTATCATTAATCAGATTGTAAAATAATGCAGATATAATAAAAAAAAATATGGAGAAGCAATAGGCAATGGGCGAAACAATAGCAAAAAATAAAAAAGCCTATTTTGATTATTTTTTAGAGGAGAAGTTTGAAGCTGGTTTGGTGCTTAAAGGAAGCGAGATAAAGGCTATAAGAGCCGGACGCGTAAACCTAAAAGACAGCTTTATACGTTTTGTAAACGGCGAAGCTTTCTTGTTTAATGCACATATCGGAAGATTAGAGACTACGCATCACTTCTACGCTCATGAAGAGAGAGGTAGCAGAAAGCTTCTTTTGCGCAAAAAGCAGATAGTAAAGATGATAAAAGCGGTCGAGAAAGATGGCTATACCGTTGTTCCTCTGCAGCTCTATTTTAACGATAGAAATATAGTAAAAATCCAGATTGCCATAGCAAAAGGAAAACAGCTTCACGACAAGAGAAACGACCTTAAAGAGAAAGATATGAAGCGTGACATTGAGCGCTCTATGAAGGATTATTGATGAGGTTTGTCTCTTTTTTTCTTTTTTTTGCAACTGCTCTTTTTGCTCTAAATATAGAGATAGCAGACTCTAATGTTACAAACGGAAGAACCGCTCTTTTAGAGTTTAAAAAAGAGAAAAATATCGAATACAGAAGTGTTCTCTTTGATGATAAAAGTTATAAGATCTTTAAAAATCCTCTGGATGATGAGAGGTTTTACGTGCTGCTTCCTATCAGCTACTACGAAAAGCCATCTGATAAAAAAGTAGAGATCTTTTATGTAGAAGATGACAAAGAGAGAAGCAAGTCGCTATTTTTTAGAGTAGAGAGTGCGGATTATGAGAAAGAGACACTTAGTGTCGATAGCTCAAAAGTCACTTTAAGCAAAGAGGATCAAAAAAGAGCTTCAAAAGAGTATGCCGAGGCAATGGCTCTCTATAAAACTACAACTAAGCAAAGCTACATCTCATCAGAGTTTATTGTCCCAATGGATAGTAAAATAACAAGCGAATTTGGAAAAGCCAGAGTTTATAACGGCTCACTTAAGAGCTACCACGGCGGAACTGATTTTAGAGCAAATGACGGCACTCCGCTTATAGCGTGTAACAACGGAAAAGTAGTTTTGGCCAAAGATAGATTCTACTCCGGCGGTTCTGTTGTTATAGACCACGGGCACGGAATATACTCATGCTATTTTCACATGAGCAAGCTTGACGTAAAAGAGGGCAGTATGGTAAAAAAGGGTGAGACAATAGGTCTATCCGGAAGTACAGGAAGGGTCACGGGACCGCATCTTCACTTTGGGATAAGAGTCGCCGCCCAGCAGGTCGACCCGCTTCAGTTTGTTGAGCTGATAAATAAAAATCTATTAAAAGGTACAAAATGACACTATTTCAGATCTTAATGCTTGGAGCTTCGGCATTTTTTGCATTTAAAGTTTATGAGCATATTCAGACTCTTCAGGATGAGGAGCCTCAAAAAGATAAACGTACTCCATCTTCATTTGACCCGGAGTCATTGGTGATAAAGGCGGACGAGGCATTTGAGAACGGCGACCTGCCGACGGCGATCGCTCTTTTTAAAGAGGCAAACGCAAAAGTGCCTCAGGAGTCTGATATTCTCTTTAAGATGGGCTACATTTTAGAGCAGCTTGGAGAGAGGGACGAAGCGTTGAACCACTACAAAGAGGCTCTTGAGAGCGATAAAGATAATGAGTATATACACAACTCAATAGCATCTATTTATAGAGCAAACGAGGAGTTCGTATCTGCAAAGATGCACCTCAATGCGTCTTTAAGTATCAATGAGAACAATCCTGTAACATACTACAATTATGGAAACCTTTTAGTCGATATGAAACATTTTGACGAAGCTAAAGAGATGTATAAAAAAGCCATTGAAATAGATGAAGATTTCAAAGAGGCAAAAGAAGAGCTAGAGAAACTAGGTTAGGAGTTAGGATGAAAATTTCCGAGATATATCAGTTTTTAAATGAACTTTCGCCTTTTGAACTTCAAGAGAGCTGGGATAACTCAGGTTTGCTGCTTGGAGATTTTAACCAAGATATACAAAAGATAGTTCTTAGCATAGATGTTGATGAGGCTCTTATAGAGTCCATGGAGGAGAACACACTTCTAATCACACACCATCCACTAATATTCGGCGGGCTTAAACAGCTTGAGTTTAGCCGTTACCCTGCAAATCTGATCTACAAGATGATACAAAAGAATATCTCAAATATCTCAATGCACACAAATTTTGACCAGACGCATCTAAACGAATATGTGGCAACTGAAATATTGGGGTATAAGATCGCCCAAAAAGAGGGATTTGTCGCATATCTGGATATAGATGAGGATTTTGACGTTTTTGCAAAAAAGGTCGCTGCTGCATTCTCTCTGCCTCATGCAAAATGTGTAAAGAGTTCGCCAAGAGTAAAAAGAGCAGCTCTGACTACCGGTTCTGGCTGCTCTTTGATCAAGTCGATCAAAGCCGACTGTTTTTTAACGGGAGATATTAAATACCACGATGCCATGGAAGCAAAGAGCATTAATTTGTCTATGATTGATATAGGTCATTTTGAGAGCGAACACTTTTTTGCAGAGATTTTACTTAAACATTTGAAAAATTTAGGTTTAGAAGCTATAATTTCATCATCAAAAAACCCTTTTACTTATATTTAAGCAATTGGTACAACTATTTAATCCAAAAGGAGATTAATGAACTTACACCTAAAACAGCTAATTGACCTATCACAGATCGACAAAGAGATAGATGCCTTTGAACCGCAGATAGAGGAAGCAAACTATAAACTTGAGGCGGCTCTTGCTAAAAAACAGAGTATAGATTCTGATATTGAAAATCTGACAAAAGAGATCAAAGACGAAGAAGTAAAAAAGAAGAAGAATGAACTTCATCTTCAAGAACTTTCTCAAAAACTTGAAGATAACTCTAAAAAAAGCTCTGAAGTAAAAACTGAGCGTGAGATGAAATCTCTTCAACTTGAAGAGGAGATCGCAAAAGAGCAGGTAACTTTTGCAAATGAAGAGATCGAGAGACTTGAGAGAGTTATCGCTCTAAAAACAGAACAGGCAGAT
The DNA here is from genome assembly GCF_005217605.1 of Sulfurimonas crateris. Classification (NCBI taxonomy): domain Bacteria; kingdom Pseudomonadati; phylum Campylobacterota; class Epsilonproteobacteria; order Campylobacterales; family Sulfurimonadaceae; genus Sulfurimonas; species Sulfurimonas crateris. The sequence goes on from NZ_SZPX01000001.1 coordinate 480,854, forward strand.
GCTGCAAAAGAGTCTCTAAAAGAGCTAGATGCCAACTTGGCGTCAATTAAAGCTGAGGTAGATGAAAAGCTGGAAGTTATTAATAAATCCCGTCAAGAAGTGTTTGTAAAAAAAGAGAAATTAATCTCTGAGATGAATCAAAAAGGTCTTGCGTTTTATCAGAAGATTCGCAGATGGGCTAAAAATTCAACTGTTGTACCGGTAGAAGAGCAAGCTTGTATGGGTTGTCATATGGTTATAAGCGACAAGATTTACGCTGACGTTATCAAAGCTGAAGAGATTACAACTTGTCCACACTGTGGTCGTATTCTCTACATGGAAGCTCACGAAGAATAGGCTTGAAGCCGTTTAGCATTCTCTACTTTACCTTAAGCGTAGCGCTCTATTTGGTAGCGCTTCCGCTTTTGGTATATCTCTCTTTTAAACATAAATACAGAGAGTCGATTCCGGCTCGTTTTTTTCTTTTTAAAAATCCAAGATTTAAAAGCAGTGACGGTATCTGGTTTCATGTATGCTCTTTGGGCGAAGCAAGAGCTCTTGGCCCGATCTTAGATCTTTTAAAAGATCAGGATATCAAGATAACTACGATAACACATACAGGACAAGCACTTGCAAGAAGGTATGACGCAGAGGTAAGATATCTGCCATATGAGATGTTTGTGCCGTTTTGGGCGAAGAAACAAAGGGTACTTGTGGTTTTAGAAGCTGAGTTCTGGTTTATGCTCTTTAGTGTTTTAAGAGCAAGAGGAACAAGAGTAATACTTCTAAATGCCCGCATATCCGAAAAGAGTGCAAAAAAGTATCTTCAATTTGCATGGTTTTATAAAAAACTGCTCTCAAACGTAGAGATGATCTATGCACAGAGCGAAGCGGATAAAAACCGTTTTTTAGCCCTAGGTGCAAGAAATATAGAGGTTGTCGGAAATATCAAGCTCTCAGCGGAGATAAAAAAAACGCAAGAGTATAAAAAGCCCGAGTGTGAGTTGATAGTTGCGGGAAGCACTCATGAGGGTGAAGAAGAGAGCGTTTTAAAATCATTTATAGAGTATAGAAAACAGAGTGATGCAAAGCTCGCTATAGTTCCTAGACATCCTGAGAGATTTGAAGCGGTCTATGAGCTTATGAAACGATATGCCAATGATTACTCTTTGAGCATAAGTCGATTTTCACAGAGCAGAGAGTTTGACTCAGACTTGATCCTAGTCGATGCAATGGGTGAGTTAAACAATATATACGCGATAAGTGATATAGCAATTTTAGGCGGTGCGTTTAGGGATGATGTAGGCGGGCACAATCCGCTTGAACCTGCATATTTTGGATGTAAAATAATTACGGGAAAACACTTCTTTCATCAAAAGGAGCTTTTTAAGTATGTCCATCATGTTCAATATGTTGAGAGCGATGAGATACACAGAGCGCTTATGGCATCAAAAGAGCTGCCGCCTAGCATGGTTGAAGAGAAGATAGACTTAAAACCGGTAATAGATAGAATAATAAAAAATTAAGGAAATAATTTAAAATGGCACTAGAAAAAGCGTATAAACTTTTAGCATCCCAAGAGGGAATCTCAAACTCTGCAGCAAAATCAATGATAGATAGAGGTTTGGTCTATGTAGGCAATAAAAAAGTTATGATCGCCCGCGGAGACTTGGATGCAAAAACTCATTTCAGGGTTGAAAAAGTAGAGAAAATAAAGCCTATTTTTGAAAACAGTGACTTGATCGTTGTAGACAAACCTGCACACGTTAACTCGGATGAGATAGAGAGACAGTTTAAGCCTGCAGTTCTTCTTCACAGACTCGATCGCGAGACAAGCGGCGTTTTAATGCTTGTAAAAAACGAGGAGTTTCGTCAAAAGGCAATTGAAGAGTTCAAAAAAGATAGAGTTTACAAAGAGTACATCGCATGGGTTGAGGGAATTATAAGTGAGCCGGTTGAGATAGACAAGCCGATACTCACTACAAAAAAGAACAATCGTGCATCTTCAAACGTCTCTACAAAAGGAAAGCCCGCAAGAACTGAGGTCTTCCCTGATCTGGTAAGCGGCGGAAAGACAAAGATCAAGTGTATTATCCATCATGGAAGAACGCATCAGATAAGAACGCATCTTAGATATATAGAACACTCTATTATCGGAGATGAGCAGTATGGCGGAAGACGTGCAAAACGCGTGATGCTCCATGCTTATAAAGTAAGACTTCTTGATATGGAGTTTACTGCACCTGAACCAAAGGTTTTTGTGAATTTTGAGTAGTAATGAGAGTTTGTGGTATCTCTATATTTTAAAATGCAGTGATGATACTCTATATACGGGGATAACTACCGATCTGCAAAGAAGAGTAGAGGAGCACAACAATTCGCCAAAAGGTGCTAAATATACGCGCATAAGAAGACCTGTGGAGCTTATCTATTGTGAGTCACATAAAGATAAAAGCGGTGCGACAATAAGAGAGATAGAGATAAAAAAATTATCAAGAACCAAGAAACTGGAGCTGATAAAATGATACGGATCTTTGTTGATGGAGACGCTTTTCCAAACCTTTTAAAACCGATTCTCTTTCGCTCGATCGAGAGACTCTCCATTGAGACATTTGTAGTCTCAAACAAACCCATCACCATCGGCAAATCAAAACTGATAAGTTATATTATTGTTGAGCAGGGTGCTGATGAAGCAGATCACCATATAGTCGAACTTGCAAAAGAGGGCGACTTGGTTATAACAGCCGATATTCCGCTTGCTGACAGAGTAATAGAGAAAAATGCACATGCAATAGATCATAGAGGTGAGCTATACAGCGTTGATAATATTAAGCAATATCTAGCTATGAGAAACCTGATGGAGAGCATAAGAGATACGGGAGAGATAACACGTGGTCCAAAGCCTTTTGATCAAAAAGATGCACACCAATTTGCCAACCAGCTTCATAAATTTTTAACTAAGCACTGTAATATAAAGCATACTTAAAGTAACTTTCAGCTAAAATTCGCCACTTTTTACATTCAAAATTATATTCAAAGAGGAGGGCTATATGTTTGACACATTGACAGATTCATTTACCAATGCTATTAAAAAGATTCGTTTTCATGATGATGAAAAAGCCCTCACAAAGGCTTTGGATGAGCTGAAAAAATCTCTTTTAAAAGCGGATGTAAACCATAAGGTCGTTAAAGATCTTGTATTTAAAGTTCAGATCGAGACCAAAAAGAGAGGGATCGGGAAAGATCAGTTCTTAGCGGCTCTAAGAGAGACTCTCTATGAACTTTTAGAGGTTGGCGGAAACAGAGGCTTTATATTTGCTTCAAAACCTCCTACCGTTATATTGATGACAGGACTTCAGGGTTCTGGAAAGACGACTACAACAGGTAAGCTTGCGAACTATCTGAAAAACAAGCAGAAAAAAGTTCTAGTGGTCGCAGCCGACCTGCAGCGTTTAGCGGCAGTTGAACAGCTGCGTCAGATCACGGCAAAAATCGACGTTGAGCTTTATGAGGATGAGAGTACAAAAAATCCTGTTGAAGTAGTAACGGCAGCACTTAAAAAAGCAAACAGCGGCATATATGACGTTGTTCTGATTGATACCGCAGGTCGTTTAGCGATAGACGATGAGTTAATGGGTGAGCTAGAAGCAGTTAAAAAAGCTGCAAACCCTAGTGAGATATTTTATGTTGCAGACTCTCTTACAGGTCAAGATGCTGTTAAGACGGCTGCTACATTTAAAGAGAAGATCGGAATAGACGGTGTAATTCTTAGTAAGTATGACGGCGATTCAAAGGGCGGTGTTGCTCTTGGTCTCTCATCTCAGGTTCAAGTTCCTCTTCGCTTTATAGGTAGCGGCGAGAAGATGGAAGATCTGGAAGTATTCCTGCCTGATCGTGTCGTAAACCGTCTTATGGGCTTTGGAGATATTGAGGGACTGGCTGAGAAGACTTCATCTGTTATTGATGAAAAACAGGCTAAAAAACTTACTTCAAAGATCAAAAAAGGGCAGTTCAACTTCAATGACTTTTTAGAGCAGATGGAAAGTATGAAGAAGATGGGAAGTATGAAGTCTTTAATAGGTATGATTCCGGGTATGGGAAATATGTCTAAGGCACTCAAAGATTTCGATCTTGAAAATTCCGGAGAGCTTAAAAACATTAAAGCCATGGTCTCTTCTATGACAATGAAAGAGAGAGAGAACCCAGATCTTTTAAACAACTCGCGCAAAGAGAGAATTGCAAGAGGATGCGGACTCACTCAGGTCGAGATAAACCGTATGATCAAGCAGTTTAAAAATGCCGGCAAGATGGCCAAAAAGCTCTCAAGCAAAGGCGGCATGAAAGACCTGCAGGCCATGATGGGGCAGATGGGCGGTGCGGGAGCTCTTAGAAGATAGCTCGCGCGGCATAGATTGAGAGTAAATCTATGAACTTTAAGAAGTTTATAGATTTGCATTCAGAATGCAAAATTTAACATATACAGCAAGTTGAAATATGACTTGCGCAGAGAAGGACAATATTATGGCAACAGTTATTCGTTTAACTAGAATGGGAAGAAAAAAACAACCTTTTTACCGTATCGCGGTAACAGACTCACGTAAAAGAAGAGACGGCGGTTGGATAGAGTTGATCGGACATCACAATCCGATGGTAGCAGAGAAGACAACCGTTGTTGATAACGAGAGATTAGATTACTGGTTAAGCGTTGGTGCTAAAATGAGTGATCGTGTTAAAAAGATAACAGGTCGCTAAGATGATAGCTGATTTTGTCGCACAATTTGCAAGACTTATAGCTTCACATCCTGATGATATAAGAGTTGAAGTAAAAGAGGGCGATGAAACAACTGAAATTTTGCTCTATGCCAATCAAGCGGACATCGGAAAGCTGATCGGCAAAGAGGGTAAGATGATAGGCGCTATTAAGACCGTCATCTCAGGCTGCAAAGCAAAAGACGGTGTGAGTTACCGTATCAATGTCGAAGCAATCTAACAAACTTCTTCATATTGCGACGATCGGCAAGTCTGTCGGTTTAAAGGGCGATATGAAACTTCATATTAATAGTGATTTTCCCGAACAGTTTAAAAAAGGTGCCTCGTTTTTCATTAATGAAAAAGAGAGCCTTACAATAAGTGACATAAATCATGAAAGAGCTCTTGTTAAGTTTTTGGGCTACTCATCACCTGAGGATGCCAAAAAACTTACAAACAAACATCTATATACAACAATAGAGAGAACAAGAGAAGAGTGTCATTTAGAAGATGGCGAGTTTTTCTGGTTCGATATAGAGGGCTGTAGTGTAATTGAAGACGGGAAAGTTTTAGGTGTTGTCCAAGAGGTTGATAGAATCTCGATCACTAATTATTTAATTATAAAGAGTGATGAAAAACTGGTAAAAGAGGGCTTTGCAAAAAGTTTTCTACTCCCTTTTAATAAGCCTTTTACAATAAATACCGACATTGAGAAGAAGGTAATAACCGTTAGCGGCGGTATGGACATTTTAGAAGCTTCATAATGAAATTTACTTTTGTGACGCTATTTCAAAATATAGTCGAGGGTTATTTTTGCGACTCTATTTTAAAAAGAGCAATAGAGAAAGAGATTTTAAGTATAGAGTTTTTAAACCCTAGAGATTTTAGCAGCTCCAAGCACAATAAAGTTGACGATACTTCGGTAGGCGGCGGTGCGGGAATGGTTATGAATCCTCAGCCGCTTTTTGATGCTTTGGATGAACTAAGAGCCAAAGACGAGGATGTTCACGTTGTTTTTTTAACTCCCGTAGCCAAACCTTTTAGACAAAATGATGCTAAAAGATTGGCAAAAAAGAGCCACATAGCTTTTGTGAGTGGAAGATATGAAGGTATTGATGAGAGAGTTATAGAGAAGTACGCCGATGAGGTTTTCAGTATCGGCGACTACATTTTAACAGGCGGTGAATTAGCCTCTTTGGTTATGTGTGATGCAGTCTCCAGAAATGTAGATGGTGTTCTTGGCAATAGTGATTCTTTGAGTATAGAGAGTTTTGAGAGCGAGCTTTTAGAGGCGCCATCTTTCTCCAAGCCGCAAAATTATGAAAACTATTGTGTCCCATCAGAATACTTAAAGGGAAATCACAGTAAAATTCGCTCACTAAAATTAGCTCTATCTGAGTGCAAGACCAAATTCTTCAGACCAGAGCAGCTTTTAAAGCATAGAACAAGGAAATCTTATGAGAAATAAGTACATAGAAAACTTTGAAAAAGCACAAGTGTCTGAGAAAAATATTCCAGACTTTCGCGCTGGTGATACTGTTCGTTTAGCAGTAACAATTAAAGAGGGTGACAAAACTCGTGTACAAAATTACGAGGGTGTCTGTATTGCAAAAAGAGGACAAGGTACCGGTCAAACTATTACAGTTCGTAAAATCGGTGCTAACAGTGTAGGTATTGAGAGAATATTCCCAATCTACAGTGACTCTATTAATGAAATAGCAGTGATTCGTCGCGGTCGTGTTCGTCGCGCTAAACTGTTCTACTTACGTGATCTTGCTGGTAAAGCAGCTCGTATCAAAGAACTTAGAAGAAAATAGTCTTCTAAGTTTCCCCGTACACACATATACTTTTACTAAAAAATACTTCTCCTTTACCCAGTTTAAACATACAATATAGTACAATTAACGCATATCATCTTAATATGTGGAAATAGTATGAGATATCTTAATGATCTAAAAAGTGTTGTTGAGATTAATTCATACACAAAAAATAAGCTAGGCGTTGATGAAGTCGGAGAACTTTTTGATAAATGGTTCAAAGAGTTAGGCTTTAACGTTAAAATAGATGAAAGAGAACTTATAGGTTCTCATCGCTACTACACCTCCAAATACAATAAAAATGCAAAAAGATTGCTGCTGCTTGGTCATTTAGATACGGTTTTTCCTCCGCAAAAATTTGATACTTACCACGAAGATGCTAATTGGGTCTACGGTGCAGGCGTATGCGATATGAAAGGCGGAAATATTGTAGCTCTTCAGGCACTTCGTGAAATCCAAAAACAAAATATTGAGATACAAAACATAGATATTCTTCTTGTTAGTGATGAAGAGAGCGGAAGCGATGACTCAAAATTTTTAACGTCAAAAATAGCAAAAAAATATGATTACTGCTTTGTCTATGAAGCTGCAGGAGCAGAGTTAGAAGTAGTAACAGGCAGAAAAGGCGTAGGCACTTTTTTTATAGATATAGAGGGCAGAGCCGCTCATGCCGGAAATTGCTACAGTGATGGATTTGATGCCAATTTAGAGGCATCATACAAGCTTCAAGAGTTGGTAAAGCTTACCGATCTGTCAAAAGGCACGACAGTTAATGTCGGCAAGATGGAGGGTGGTATAGGAGCAAACACTATATCCCCTCATGCACAATTGACATTTGAGATCAGATATAAAGTTACTGATGAGAGAGACAGAGTTCTCTCTGCAATAGAGAGTATAGTAGAGCACTCTTATGTCAATGGAACAACCTCAAAGCTAAGAGGCGCTATTCAAAGAGATGTTATGCAGACATCGGAGGGAGCTCTTGAGTTGGTTGAAAAAATCCAAAAGATCACCAACACTGCTCTGAAATATGAGGAGCGCGGAGGGGTAAGTGATGCTAATATTGTAAGTTCATGCGGTGTTGTGACACTTGATGGCTTTGGTCCATACGGAGATGGAGATCATACGGTAAAAGAGAGAGCAAGCAAAGAGAGTTTTAAGAGCAGAATAGAGCTAAGCAGAGCACTTTTTACTCATTTTATAGAAAAATCAGATTTTTAAAAGGAGTGTCAAATGTCAAGTAGAAAAATCGGTATGTGGCTTTATACAAATAGCGGCGGTGATAAAATTGCCAAAAAAATCATAAAAAAATTAAAAGATAGAGATATAGAGACACTCGATAATATCAATTTAAGAAATGCAATAGCCAGAAATAGTAATATTATTTACAAGGGTGAAAAATTAAATAAGTTAGATCTCTTCTTTTCATACAATGCAGGAGAACAGACACAGTATCAGGTCTATCTCTATCAAGCTCTCAATAGAATTGTACCGATGATCAACTCTTATGAAGCTTTTGCATTGACAGAGGATAAATTTCATACATCATTAGTATTGAGAAACAATGGAATTAGAACAGCTGACTATAAGTTGTGTCATAGAGATGATGGACATGAACTAAGAAAAATAATCAAAAAATGGGACAAGATGGTCTATAAACCAACGGATGGCTGGGGTGGCTTGGGTCTTACAAAAATTGAAAACGAAGAGACCCTCAATATGTTGATGCCATTTTTAAATCAGATGGATTTGAGATATTTTTATGTAGAAAAATTTATAGATTATGACAATACTGACTTTAGGGTAGACATAGTAGACGGTAAATTTGTCAGCTGCTATGGAAGAAAAGCAAACGGAACCGACTGGCGCACAAATGTTACAAGCGGCGGAAGCGTTTTTTTGAGAGAGGCAAACGACAAGGTTGTAGATATTGCAATAAAAGCGGCAAATGCGTGCGGTACTGATATTGCAGGGGTAGATATTATTTATGACAGAAAACGGGAGGAGTATGTAGTGCTTGAGGTAAATGGGATACCGGCTTTTGCTACTCCTGAACAAGAGAAGATGGGGCTTGATTTTAATGATAGAAAAATTGACTTGATAGTTGATCTAATAGATAGAAAAACAAAGAAGGATAGATAGATGCAAAAAAAACAGAAGCTCCCAAAGGTAGGATTTTTATACCTGGATTACGTACTTAGATTTTTTGATTATAGCAATTTTAAAGGGTGGCCGGATAAGATAGAAGCTGTTACTTATCATTGGAAAAATGATAAAGAGAGATTTATAAAAGAGGTAAAACAAAAAAAGATTGATGTTTTAGTAGGTAATATACCCGCAACTGCATACGAAACTTTTAAAGAGATTGCAAAAGAGCTGCCGCATGTAAGGTTTATCCCATCAATTGAGACACAGTTCTGTAATAAATCCAAAGAGAATGTAACGCTATTTTGTGAAAAATATAATATACAGGCTCCAAAAACGATCATAACTTATGATGAAAAAGAGGCGGATGAACACTTTAAGGGTTGTCACTATCCACAGATTATAAAAAGAAGTTACGGACCATCTAATTACGGTGGATATTTTGTTCATAAAGTGGATAACTATAAAGAGGCCAAAGCACTTTTGGCAGAGAAAAAATATAAGCCTATCTATTCACAAGACGGCATTCCGCTAAAAGATAGCGGAGATATCCGCGTTATGCTTATAGGGCATAAGCCTATTTGCGCATTTTGGAGATATTCGGGTGATGGAGAGTGGATAACAAACACTTCTCAAGGCGGAAGTATGAGTTATGAAAATGTTCCTATGAGTGTGCTTGAGCTTGCGGTAAAAGCGAGTAAAGCTGCCAAAGCAGAATATTGGGCTTGTGACATAGCAATAGATGAGAATACAGATGAGCCATATATACTGGAGTGTGCGACGGCATTTGCCGCTTTTCCGTATGTGAGAGACTGGATCGGACAATATATTATGTGGGATTTAAGCGGCGGCAAGTTCAGACTTCCGCATATTCCGCTCTTTTCATGGGAAGAGCTTGGCAAGATGGATGCTTCTGTTTTAAGAACTCTAAGACATCTATACTTTGCAAAGTACGAGCCTTCAGCTGATGGAGCTTACTGGTTAGCCGACAAAGGTAATTTTGGTATGGAGCAAACAGATGAGTCCAATCCATCTGATGTTCCAGCGTCAATAGAGCCTCCTCTAAAAGAGGAAAACCTTCCAGATATGGTCAAAGGAGAGAGTGAAACTGCATCATCAAAGATTAGTGAAACTAAACTTTATAATGTAGAAGATGTCTCTTTGACTGAGTTGATGACGCTTCAGGGAATGGAAGAGGATATTGCCGTTAATATTAAAGAGTTGGTTGATACAAAAGAGATAAGCTCCTTTAAAAAACTATCAGAATATTTTACGGATTCAAAAGAGAAGATTGAGCATTGGGCTAAATCTTTTATAAAGTAGTTTAGGGTGAAAAGTTGAGACAACAGTATAGTTCGTATGGTGAGTGTGTAGAATTTTTTAAAAATGCACAAAAGAGCAGACCTGATCTTTTTAAAGTTGAATCCATTGGAAAAACTTGGGAAGATAGGGAGATTGTAGCAGTAAGCATTACAAAGAGTGTAGATACGCATTTAGATAAACCGGCACTCTTTTATACTGGAACGATTCACGCAAGAGAGTGGATAGGGATAGAGCTCTCACTTAGTTTTGCAAAATATATAATAGACCATATCGATTATGATCCGCAATTAAACAATATTCTTGATAGAGCGACTCTGTATATGGTTCCATGTGCGAATCCTGACGGATTTGAGTACTCTAGAAACCATTTCTCCTTTTGGAGAAAAAACAGAAGAAAAAATGCAGATGGAAGTTTTGGCGTTGACTTGAATAGAAATTTTAGCGTGGGGTTTATTGCAAACAAAAATACTACATCAAATGTATATTCAGGACCGAGTGCTTTTAGTGAACCTGAAACAGCCGCATTGAGAGATTTTTTTACGGCTCATCAAAATATTACGATAGCCTTGGATTATCACTCGCAAGGTAACGTATTCTTCCCTGCTCATAATTTTATGCATGAAGATGCCGTTGATGCGATCGATCTGAATCTTCTTGCAGGGAATATGGCAGAGGAGATAAGAAAAGAGTCCTTTCGTGAATACGGTGTTCACATGGGCAAACCTCCTGTTCATCTTATCTCGGGAAGCGGCAGGGAGTTTTACTATTCACATGGTGTCTTATCCTTGGTAGCCGAAGTAGGTACTAGAAATATAAGTGACTATATGGAGCATATGAGTGAACATATTGATGAAAATATACCGGCACTTATATATGCGCTCTCAGAGGTAAATAACTACAAAAAAGAGCAATCTCTTCCGAGAGTTGAAAATTTTATAGCTACTGATGTGGGCTCAAAAGAGGTAGAACTTACATGGGATTATATTGATAATGATGTAATATATTTTGAAATTTATCGCTCAAAAAAGAAAAAAGGTTTTGCTCAGAGTTCAAATAGAATAGGTATGACAAAATTAAAAACATACACTGATAAAAATCTACCTTCATCTACAAACTACTACTACTATATTAGAGCAGTGTGTAAAGCAAGACAGATAAAATCTCCTTTTGGACAAATAGTCGGTGTCAGAACAAAGCCGGCGGAGAATATGTTTTCTAAGATTTTATATCCTTTGGCAGAAAAGATAGGTTATGTAGGTGAGAAGACTAAAAAGAACCCTGAGCATTTTGGAAACAACTCTCTTTTTGTCGGGATCAGCGAGAGTAAGGGAGAGTGCTTCGGTGTTTGCGGTTTCTCTCTAAGCACTGTTCCACAAAATGCGATCATAACTGCGGCTTCAATCTCTTTTTATCCAATGAACAGAGTCTCTGTGCAAGTTGAACACTTTGGTGAGTGGCGGGTAGGACAGATTGATGAGAGAAGTATTGAGAATATCAGCAGTTTCGAAGAGATAAAAAATGCAAAAGTGCTTAGTTACATCGACAGACCGACAGGCTCTGCACAGTTGTCTCAGGGAATTTGGAGGAGATATAAATTTGCAAAACAGGAAATTGATGTCTTGCAAGATTCTCTAAAGAGAGGAGAGGCGCTTTTTCGTATGGAAGGTCCTTCGTCCCTGCCTCTAAACAGGGCATCACAACTAATGCAATGGGATATCGGATATGGAAATTTTAGCGGCGGGCTTACATATAGACCAAAACTGGATATTTCATATACACTGCACGAAGTCAAAATAGAACTTCAATCTATGCAAGAGTATACGGTATCAAAAAGCGGTATAACTCAGAATAAGTTAGCCGCAGGTTTTGACAAGGACGCTCATGAAGAGTTTGGATGTTTTGAGTTTGATCTCTCCCAACTGCCTCAAATGGAGAACAGCATAATATCGACCTCGTATATAGAACTATATGTAGATGATATAAACTCAGACAGCAATTTACGTTTTCATATAGAGATGGTTTTAGATTGTGAAGAGAAAAATTATGAAAAAATAGTAGATAGAAAGATCATTGAGAGAATCGGCTATGATTTTAGTATCTCAGATATTAAAAAAACATCTACTCAAAGATTTGTTTTTGACACACACTCAATAAATGAGATGGTAGAGAACTCAATACAACATAAAGAGAACTCAAAAGCTCTCTTTATAATATCTGCATCTGCTCAAAAATTACTCTCTAAATCTCAATATATCAGTTGCATGGATCCAAAAAGAGAAAAAAGACCTTCTCTGATCGTCAACTATATAAAAAAAAGAAGAAATCCACCGCAAATGGTCTCTAATCTTAGAACATCAATAGAAAACAGTATGATAAAAATTGAGTGGGATCTGCCAAATGATGACGGATATAGAGGTGCTATCGTTGTTAAGAATCCATTTAGAGTGCCTTGTTCTCCATACGATGGGCAAAAACTTTACGGCGGAGTGGATAGCTACACATATGATAACTTTGGCGATAAAGAGGTACATAAATATTATGCCGTTTTTTCATATGATGATGTTCCAAATTTTTCAAAACCTGCATATATAGAGATAAATAAGTAAGACTTTTTATGTCATATTGTGATGTATAAAAAATCTTCTTAAATCTTTTTTTGATTTAAGAAGCTACTAAGGTATTACTCTCTATAATTCCCCTCCACAAACAAAGAGACCTAAAGTTTAGGACAAACAATCTAAGTTTGAGATCATTGAAAACTAAGCAAGTAAATAGACTTTAATAACTAGAAATAGTTAGATGGTCATTAATAAGTTTACTTAGAAATAACTAAATAACATAACCGTCTATTCTATTTATACCCAAAAGGTATTTATAGCAATAGATACTTTACAAAAGTCCACAGACTGTTCACGCGGTTTGTGGCAACAAAGCCAATGATTTTTAAATCTTGGGCAAAGATTAAACAATTCAATTATGGAGAGTTTGATCCTGGCTCAGAGTGAACGCTGGCGGCGTGCTTAACACATGCAAGTCGAACGGTAACAGGAAGAGCTTGCTCTTTGCTGACGAGTGGCGCACGGGTGAGTAATATATAGTTAATGTGCCCCAAAGACCGGGATAGCCACTGGAAACGGTGATTAATACCGGATATACCTTCATATCATAAGCTATGAAGGGAAATGTCTTTTCGCTTTGGGATCAGACTATATCCCATCAGTTAGTTGGTAGGGTAATGGCCTACCAAGGCAATGACGGGTAGCGGGTTTGAGAGGATGATCCGCCACACTGGTACTGAGACACGGACCAGACTCCTACGGGAGGCAGCAGTGAGGAATATTGCACAATGGGGGGAACCCTGATGCAGCAACGCCGCGTGGAGGATGACGCATTTCGGTGTGTAAACTCCTTTTATATGTCAAGAAAATGACGGTAGCATATGAATAAGCACCGGCTAACTCCGTGCCAGCAGCCGCGGTAATACGGAGGGTGCAAGCGTTACTCGGAATCACTGGGCGTAAAGGACGCGTAGGCGGGTTATCAAGTCAGGTGTGAAATCCTACAGCTTAACTGTAGAACTGCACTTGAAACTGGTAACCTAGAGTATGGGAGGGGCAGATGGAATTAGTGGTGTAGGGGTAAAATCCGTAGATATCACTAGGAATACCTAAAGCGAAGGCGATCTGCTGGAACATAACTGACGCTAAGGCGTGAAAGCGTGGGGAGCAAACAGGATTAGATACCCTGGTAGTCCACGCCCTAAACGATGAACACTAGTCGTCGTGATGCTTGTCATTGCGGTGATGCACTTAACAGATTAAGTGTTCCGCCTGGGGAGTACGGTCGCAAGATTAAAACTCAAAGGAATAGACGGGGACCCGCACAAGTGGTGGAGCATGTGGTTTAATTCGAAGATACGCGAAAAACCTTACCTGGCCTTGACATTGATAGAATACTGTAGAGATACGGTAGTGCCCTTCGGGGAGCTTGAAAACAGGTGCTGCACGGCTGTCGTCAGCTCGTGTCGTGAGATGTTGGGTTAAGTCCCGCAACGAGCGCAACCCTCGTCCTTAGTTGCCAGCACTTTAAGGTGGGCACTCTAAGGAGACTGCCTTCGCAAGGAGGAGGAAGGTGAGGACGACGTCAAGTCATCATGGCCCTTACGGCCAGGGCTACACACGTGCTACAATGGGGCGTACAGAGAGTTGCAATACCGCGAGGTGGAGCCAATCTCATAAAGCGTCTCTCAGTTCGGATTGGAGTCTGCAACTCGACTCCATGAAGCTGGAATCACTAGTAATCGTAGATCAGCATTGCTACGGTGAATACGTTCCCGGGTCTTGTACTCACCGCCCGTCACACCATGGGAGTTGATTTCACCCGAAATTGGGAAGCTAACCTTCGGGAGGCTACCACTTACGGTGGAATTAGCGACTGGGGTGAAGTCGTAACAAGGTAACCGTAGGAGAACCTGCGGTTGGATCACCTCCTTTCTAGAGTAAAGTCAATCATT